>NZ_AZES01000005.1 GCF_001434985.1 Companilactobacillus paralimentarius DSM 13238 = JCM 10415
AAGGAGAGTACAGGATTTTAAAAAGCCTATATATCAGACCCTACTTGACATATGCGCAAAATGTGCGCAAAGCCTTATCTTTTGTTATGTTTTCCTACCTATTATAGGGTGAAAACATTTAGAAATGATAGATCTTCAATAGTCAAATTGTATCACAGCTCCGTCACAAAAATAAAAATTATTTTTTTCTCGGATGTTGCTCTAAAATTTTTCTTTCAGTCTCAAGTCTAGCAGCTTTAGCTTCCTCAAGTGTTTTGAAGCTTCCTAAATAAGATTTCACACCATCAAGTTTTATTTCTGCAATATACTTATTTTTTTGTTTGCTGAACCAAACGCCGGTAACTCCAGTAGTATTTCTTTTGGATTTTTTAACTTTGGAGCTATCAATTCTGCCGACTGCCAAATTATCAACGTACAGCTTTTCTTTTATCGCTTTGCGGCCCTTTTTTGTATGTTCCTCTTGATGAGCTGGACCACCACAGGTCACACGTACACCTCTTGTAAGAGCACTCGAAACTACTTTAGCCGTTTGACCACAATCGCACTGGCATAACCATATGTTATTATTTGTTCCGTCGTACGGAAGCTTACGGATTGCAGTTAAGTGTCCAAACTTTTCACCCGTTAAATCTACAAGACTGCTTTTTTTAACGTAATGAGTTTTTTCTTTTTGTGGAAGCTTTTTTAACGCCGATTGTCTAGCCTTATAAGCATCGTCAAAATTATCAAAAGTTCCTAAGTGATGATACTTGCCATTGATAGAAATTCTAGCCTGATATTTATAGCCACTTTTTCTTTTAACCTGTTTAATTCCAGCGGTGTCTTTTTTTAGATTATTAGCCATTAAGATTGTGCCTTCCTTCAGCCCTATTCGAGATTTAAAATCTTCTTGCCTAATCCCGCTAGGTAGTCTGAACTTTCCTTACTAATAGGCATATACTCAGCAGTCACAGGTTCGGGATTAGTAGCTTGATCACTATATAAGCTAGGATAGTAGCCGTCTTCTTCTTGTGTGTCAAAGTCTCTCAAAGCTTGTCCCAGATTTTGCAAGACGTCATCTTTAGTCGTGATTTCACTAGTATAGACTGCAAATCTAACGGGATCGTCATCGCCTAGCAAATCAAATTCAATAATAACATTTTCGTCATCGGTATCAATAAAAGGCTTAACTCCGATTTTTTTGAAAGCTTCACTTAAAATAATTTGAATTGTTTCCATTGACATGTCTGCCATCTCCTCATCGTAGAATTGACCTAATTTTTCAGCTATACCAAGTTGCATATTTTCAACTTTTCTTTCTCCACGACGCATGGCACCGATTGAAGAAACTGTGACGCCTGTTATTTTGCTGATTCTGTATGATGTGATACTACTATCAAGTATCTTTTGAATTTTTTCACTTAATTTCATTATTATTCTCCTCAATTAGGCAGCTAAGATGCTCTTAGCAACCCAAGTTTTATGATGATCAATAATATCTTCTTTAGGATTCTTTGTATCAAAACTGATTTGAACAGTTTTTTCAGTTTCGCTAATAATTTCGGATTTGATAGTAAAGAAAAGAATGTCTTTAGCTCCTGCTCTTGAGAAGTCTTTTTTGATAGCCCAAGCAGGAACTCCGGCAACAGATTTTGGCATAAACTCGTCATATGCGGCATCTGTAACACGTTTTAGTTTAAACAATTTAACGGCGTCTTTAGCGGCACGTAGTGCTTTAACGTTTTTGTCGTATTTATTAACAAATTTTAAAGCAAAGCCTAGAGCAATGCTGTAATTGCCAACAGAACTAACAATGATTTTAGCTACTTTGTGAGCATCTTTCATTAGCTTACTTTGATGTCTGCTAAATCTGTAGGCTTTTAACTCTGATGGTGTTAACTTTGCTCTTTCTTGACTTGATAAACGTTTGAACATTTTTAAGACTTCCTTCTTTTTTATCTCTTCTTGATTACAAGTACATTATAACACGTGTGTATTATAATACAAGTGTATTATACAAATAAATGCTATTTATTTTAGACAAACAAAAAAGCCCACATCTAATTTAATAGATGTGGGTATTATTTGATTGCTCAAATACAAAAGAAGAAAACTATTGTAATTTGATTCAAACCGGCCTGTGCATTTTCTCAATTAATAATTTGGCTTCTTAACATCATAGATGTTATATTTACAAATTTTTGAATAATTACCTCTAAATCGATTATTAGGATAAATTTGATGATGAATATCGATAAACAAAGGATAAAAATAAATATGGTCACCAACTTTATCAATGCCACATATCACTCTGACACCACCGGAGTTGTTGGCGGCTATTTCCCATAAGGTTATTTCCGGGTCTAAATCAAATTTATTTATTTTTTTTACAATTCTTGTAATTAAATTTGTTTTATCATCCCCAATAACATGGCAATGCTGGTATTTACATTGTAAAATTTCCATTCCATGTTCCTTCAAAAATGGAATAGTTTCCACCATTATTACCTTAAGAACAGCGCACATCTCTTGATAATCACGATAAAAATTATTGAAATCTTTGAGATCAACAGAATCAAGCCACTTCGGATAAGCTGACAATTCGACGCTTATATTTTCATGGGTATCAATTTTGTTAAATTGACTATCTACATTATTCTTAGGAGCTATGTTATTGAGCCGTTTTCTTTTCGATCTAGAAATTTTTAAGCAACCCTTTCAATGTAACATTTAAAAATATCCTTATCGGATATTGCGGATGTGCTCGCTGATAAAGGTGTCGCATCTCCTCTAGCTTTTATCCACGGTGCTTCTCTGTGAGAAAGGTTTTCTAACTGATCTGCAGTAAAAGTCCCATATTCGTCCCAAACTTGGTTTAAAATGTCTTCAACATCATCAGGTAATCCAACAACTTCCCCATTATATTCAGGAATATCATTGTACCCATAAGATTTGTATTTAGAATAAATATCGTGTAAAACTGGTCCGTGAGCCCAAGCTTCAAAGGTATCATCAAACAACTTGTTGTCCAAATGATCAACATCATCATTGGTAAGAGTTAACACCCAGGAATAAGCATAATATAAAATTTTTTGTAACTTTTTAGGAGATAAACTACCTTTTTTCAAATACCAGTTTGCAATTTGTTGTGCTGTAAATTTGCTATCTGTCATATGAATCCCTCCACTCAGCGCAATTATAAAGAACAATATCTGACTTACTATTTACTCATGCTGATTATATCATCTTTCATCAGTAACGCATACTACGACCTTTCAAAAAAAAGCCCTCACTCATATTGAGTGGGGACTAATTATTCTGAAACTTAATTATTATTTACTTTACTATTCAAATTTTGAGCCAGAAGTGTACTCGAATGGAATAAATTGGTCAGTAGCAATTTTTGCCATTGGAATTCCATTAATGATTCGAATTCCATCAGTTTTAAAGGATTTACCAGTGCTGACAGACGCATTCTGTACACGGTTTCCTTTTGAATCAAAGACAGGTGCCAGTGAACCGTCCGTATATTTAACGATAATAAAATCTTTAAATGTGGTCTTAGAGATTGGAACAAAAATATCGGTAGCGATTTGGTAATGTGGTTCATCATTGATCATAACAATATCTGAACTCTTCCAAGTTGAACCCGCTTCATACGTTTCAGGACGTTCAATTCCTAAACGATCAACTGGATGTGTTTTTTCAGTTAATTTGATGGTATTTTCTACTTTAGGCTTTTCAGGTTCAACTGTAGGTTGTGTAGTTGCTTCAGTTTTAGCTGGTTGCTTATCAAAGATACCCCAGTCATAGCTCATATCTTGAGAGCCACCGCCCCAGCTTGATGTGTACTGCCAAGCAATTACATTGCCAGAAACGCCACAGGCATTAACGCCATAATTGGCTACCCACGTTCTATGCACATTAGCATTTAGAATACCTTGGTTGAACCAGCTTGCCATTGAATATTGAAAAACATTCGTATAGCCTTGTTCTGTCAAATAATTAATGAAGGTATCAACATAGTCTGCTACTAATAAAGTATTTAATGACGGATCCTCTACATCCACACAAAGTGGTGTATCTTTTCCAAAACCTAAATTAACAACCGATTGCTCAAAAAATTTAGCTTCGTTGATTGAATCTGCAATACTTGAAGCCTTGAAATAATGATAGAAGCCTACGCTCATGCTAGCTGCTAAAGCATTTCTTACTTGAGTAACGGATTTAGGATTAATGTAGTTATCTCCGTCAGGACTACCTTGTGTTGTTTTAATCAAAACACTTTGAACACCTGCATTTACTAAACCCTGGAAAAAAGCCAAATCATCCCTTTGAAAACTTGATATATCAGCAAAATATTTGGTCATATTAGTTTCTCCTTAAATTAGTAGATTTTGAATATGTTGGGGTTGGTATTTCATTTAGTGCCGATTGATTGGTAGTACTACTACCCGTGTCGGTATTCTTTGCTGTATCCGTGACTAATCCTAATGATCCTAGAATAACTAAGACGGTGTTAACTATCGCCATCGCTGTATTGATTTCATCGCCAGTAATTTCCCAACCAAACAGATGAAATACTTGCTGAACCAAAACGGCTACTAATGAAGCTAGTGAAAGCCACCAAGCCTTATTTTGATTTTTAATCGTAAATTTATTTTTCATTATTTACTCCTATTCCAACCCGGTCCTCGACACGAATTAATCTTTTTTCTTGGTCTTCAACAATTTCTGTTAAAGCGTGGCTATCATGCTTAGTCTCATTTTTGAAAGATTTAAATTGATTTGATAAATCCTTGATGTCATGACGAAGTGGTTTAATAATCACAACATTAAAGAACCACGTTAATGCGCCGATGAATATTGAAAATAATGAGAATAAGGCCAACCATTCAGTTAGCGAATATCCCATGATAATGTGTGGCGGCATAATTCACCTTCTCTCCAATTTCATAAAAAAGAAGGCTAGCCTTCTTCAAAATCCTCACCTGTAATTGTTTTGAAATCATCTTGAGTGATGATAGCTGGAACATAAATTTTAATATCTTTGGCCTTCAAAGTTTTCCAAATCTGTACTTCGGTTTTTAATAATTCAATCATATTAATATCCTCCTATTATTTACCTGTTTCACCAGCATCTGTACTAGATGTGGTTTTCTGTTCTGTGCTAAGCTTCATTGACATTAATTCTGTAGTGAGTTGAGTAATTGCCTGTTGTTGCGTGCTACTATCCGATTTCAACTGATCCCTGTCATTTTTTAAAGTCGTATTATCCAAGGTTAATTGAAGATTAGATTTTGTTAACTGTGTGACCGCTGTTTGTAATTGAACAGTGGTCATTTTTGTTGCAAGTCCATCTTGTGTTAAAGCCGTAATGTTTGCTTGATTACGTTCGTCAGATGTTTTGTTATCAGAAATATAAACCAATTTGTTATCTTGTTCTCTGACTGTCCAAAGATAACTTTCGGTAATCAAAAAAGCTGGATCACTATCTACTAGTGTCCAACCTTCAATTTTAGATTGTTGTTCCGCCCCTGATTCTGGTGAACTATAAATTCCTATGATATTTCTATCAGAATTTAGTTGAATTGCTATCTTCATTTGTACCCTCCTAATCTTTATATGTTGTTACTTTAGAAACGTTTAGCTTAAAAGGTGTTTTTACCGTACCGTCTGTTTTAGAAACGATAATGTTAAATCCTAAATTTATTACAGAATTTTCTTTAACGATTAGTAAATTGTTATCAATACTATCAAATTTTACATTTGCACTCCATTTATTCCATCCATATCCTCCTCCATCAACTTCAAAGTTATTTATAGTGGATGGAAATTTTAATTTAGAAAGTAAATTTATTTTGTTTCCAATGATCAAATCTTCTTTTCCAATTCTAATGGTTCTTATACCAATATCTGAAACATTTAATCTATAATTTCCAAGTTTGTTTAAGTTATGAAATAAGTCATTCACAATATTATTTGCAGTGGCATACTGTCCAAATGTAATTTCAATTCCATCCATTACATTCTCAAAGTAGTTAGATGGACCTGTCAAGGTAATATCTCCAGATGCCGATCCACTAAATAGATTTACCGATGGTGGTAACTGAGCAAATGCATTTTGCTTGGAGAATGTAGCAATTCTATCAACTACATATTGATAATTAGCTCCAGTAGCACCTGCAGCATCACCATCATTATCATATCCAGCAGTATGTTCAATTGTCATCGTTTTATCGACATTAAATGTCAGTGAAAGAATGGGAGCTTTTACATTCTTACCGCTTAGATGTTCACCAGTACCGGTAATTTGAATTGGAACCTTTTGTCCAACAGGCAAACTAGCAGTTTTGATGTACAAGGGATATGGTGCTGTTGTAGTGAAATATCCAGCCTTCACGACATTTTTTGGATCATAATTAATTGGAACACTAGTAACCGCACCTAATACACCCTTTGTCATTACTGTTTTCTGGATATGTCCTAGAATAGTAATTCCGTCAAATTGACCAAAAAGCTTCGTTCCCGGATCATCTGCAAAGGTAATTTTATTGGACTTGGTAGGGTCATCAGTACCTGACCATTCCAACTTTCTCTGCGTGATTTCACCATCAGCAAGTGAACCAGCATAATAATCAGCACCAGCTGATGGGTGATTTGAATCAGCCCCACCAGTGTTACCGCCTGTACTACCACCTGTTGAACCACTACCGCTTAGCATTTGTTCTGGAATGTCAATTCGATTGGTAGAAGCTTTTGCAACAAATTGATTTTTTAAATTGCCGTTTTGATCAACAATTCCAATTTTATAAGGCATATTTCCAACTGTTTTACCGATCAAATCTAAATCTTGATTTTCCATTTATTAAGACCCCATTTCTTTATTCATATTTTGTAATTTGTTTCTAATGGACATGCTCATAGTTTGGCTAACATCAACTTTTCCTAAAGCACTTGAAATAGCCGTTTGAACATCACTAGCTTTTTCAAAGGTCGAAAAATCTGGAAGTCCTAATACAGC
>NZ_AZES01000076.1 GCF_001434985.1 Companilactobacillus paralimentarius DSM 13238 = JCM 10415
ACTCGTACCTTGAAAACTGGATATTAAGAATTAATGAATTAAAGAAACACCGAAAACTGCGCGGCAATCTTTTTGATTGCCAGCTGTGACGAAAGTCATGGCAAATTGTTTTAAATTACTTTTTGTAATTTAATTTAGGTTAAGTTATAAAGGGCGCACGGTGGATGCCTAGGCACTAGGAGCCGATGAAGGACGTAACTAACGACGATACGCCTCGGGGAGCTGTAAGTAAGCTTTGATCCGGGGATTTCCGAATGGGGGAACCCAAATATCGTAATGGATATTTACTTGCCTGTGAATACATAGCAGTCAAGAGGAACACGCAATGAACTGAAACATCTAAGTAGTTGCAGGAAGAGAAAGAAAATTCGATTCCCTGAGTAGCGGCGAGCGAAACGGGAATAGCCCAAACTAAAGAGCTTGCTCTTTAGGGTTGTAGGACTGATGTTGTGAGAACAAAAGGTTATGATAGTCGAACAAGTTGGAAAACTTGGCCAAAGAGAGTGAAAGCCTCGTAAACGAAATCTGATCCACTCCATTCAGTATCCTGAGTACGGCGGAACACGAGAAATTCCGTCGGAATCCGGGAGGACCATCTCCCAAGGCTAAATACTCCCTAGTGACCGATAGTGAACCAGTACCGTGAGGGAAAGGTGAAAAGTACCCCGGAAGGGGAGTGAAATAGATCCTGAAACCGTGTGCCTACAAGTAGTCAGAGTCCGTTTATGGATGATGGCGTGCCTTTTGTAGAATGAACCGGCGAGTTACGTTAACATGCAAGGTTAAGATGAAAAGTCGGAGCCGTAGCGAAAGCGAGTCTGAATAGGGCGACTAAGTATGTTGATGTAGACCCGAAACCAAGTGACCTATCCATGTCCAGGTTGAAGATGCGGTAAAACGCATTGGAGGACCGAACTCGTGTATGTTGAAAAATGCTGAGATGAGATGTGGATAGCGGTGAAATTCCAAACGAACTTGGAGATAGCTGGTTCTCTCCGAAATAGCTTTAGGGTTAGCCTCGAGGTTTAGGATCGTGGAGGTAGAGCACTGTTTGGACTAGGGGCCCGTCTTGGGTTACTGAATTCAGATAAACTCCGAATACCATTGATCTTTACTCGGGAGTCAGACGATGAGTGATAAGATCCACCGTCGAAAGGGAAACAGCCCAGATCACCAGTTAAGGTCCCAAAATTCATGCTAAGTGGAAAAGGATGTGGAAACGCATAGACAACTAGGATGTTGGCTTAGAAGCAGCCATTCATTCAAAGAGTGCGTAATAGCTCACTAGTCGAGTGATTCTGCGCCGAAAATGTACCGGGGCTAAGCATGATACCGAAACTGTGGATGTGTCGTAAGACACGTGGTAGGAGAGCGTTGTAATTGCATTGAAGCCATACCGTGAGGAGTGGTGGAGTGATTAGAAGTGAGAATGCCGGTATGAGTAACGAAAGACCAGTGAGAATCTGGTCGGCCGTAAGACTAAGGTTTCCTGGGGAAGGCTCGTCCTCCCAGGGTTAGTCGGGGCCTAAGATGAGGCCGAAAGGCGTAATCGATGGATAACAGGTTGATATTCCTGTACTAGTTTATTTTGTTTGAACGATGGAAGGACGCAGGAGGATGATGTGTGCACGCTGATGGATATGCGTGTCCAAGCAGTAAGTCTTGATATGAGTCAAATGCTTATATCTCTAAGGACAAGCTGTGATGGGGAGTGAAATTTTAGTAACGAAGCACAATAACTCACACTGCCAAGAAAAGTTCCTAGTTAGAAATAAACTACCCGTACCGCAAACCGACACAGGTAGTCGAGGAGAGTATCCTAAGGTCAGCGAGTGAACTCTCGTTAAGGAACTCGGCAAAATGACCCCGTAACTTCGGGAGAAGGGGTGCTGGTGTAACAGCCAGCCGCAGTGAATAGGCCCAAACAACTGTTTATCAAAAACACAGGTCTATGCTAAATCGTAAGATGACGTATATGGGCTGACGCCTGCCCGGTGCTGGAAGGTTAAGAGGATCAGTTAGCTTTTGCGAAGCTGAGAATTGAAGCCCCAGTAAACGGCGGCCGTAACTATAACGGTCCTAAGGTAGCGAAATTCCTTGTCGGGTAAGTTCCGACCCGCACGAAAGGCGTAATGATTTGGGCACTGTCTCAACGAGAGACTCGGTGAAATTATAATACCCGTGAAGATGCGGGTTACCCGCGACAGGACGGAAAGACCCCATGGAGCTTTACTGTAGCTTGATATTGAGTTTTTGTGTGACATGTACAGGATAGGTAGGAGCCGTTGATCTCGGAACGCTAGTTTCGAGGGAGGCATTGGTGGGATACTACCCTTGTTATATGAAAACTCTAACCTACATCACTTAGCGTGGTGAGGGACAGTGTCTGGTGGGCAGTTTGACTGGGGCGGTCGCCTCCTAAAATGTAACGGAGGCGCTCAAAGGTTCGCTCAGAATGGTTGGAAATCATTCGTAGAATGTAAAGGCATAAGCGAGCTTGACTGCGAGACTGACAAGTCGAGCAGGGACGAAAGTCGGACTTAGTGATCCGGTGGTACCATATGGAAGGGCCATCGCTCAACGGATAAAAGCTACCCTGGGGATAACAGGCTTATCTCCCCCAAGAGTTCACATCGACGGGGAGGTTTGGCACCTCGATGTCGGCTCATCGCATCCTGGGGCTGTAGTCGGTCCCAAGGGTTGGGCTGTTCGCCCATTAAAGCGGTACGCGAGCTGGGTTCAGAACGTCGTGAGACAGTTCGGTCCCTATCCGTCGCGGGCGTAGGAAATTTGAGAGGAGCTGTCCTTAGTACGAGAGGACCGGGATGGACATACCTCTGGTGTACCAGTTGTGCCGCCAGGCGCATCGCTGGGTAGCTACGTATGGACGGGATAAACGCTGAAAGCATCTAAGTGTGAAGCCCCCCTCGAGATGAGATTTCCCATTCCTTTATGGAAGTAAGATCCGTTAGAGAATATGACGTAGATAGGCTGCGGGTGGAAGTGTAGCGATACATGGAGCTGAGCAGTACTAATAGATCGAGGACTTAACCGAGTAAGAGTTTACAGCAGTTTGAAGTGTTTCAA
>NZ_AZES01000077.1 GCF_001434985.1 Companilactobacillus paralimentarius DSM 13238 = JCM 10415
AGCGTGGCAGCTACCTATCCTCGCGGGTAGTTTCCCACCAACTACTTTCGGCGTGGAGAAGCTTAACTTCTGTGTTCGGCATGGGAACAGGTGTATCCTTCTCGCTATCGCCACCACACTATTGTTGCTCGTACCTTCAAAACTAGATATTAAGACTATGAATTAAAATTGAAACACTTCAAACTGCTGTAAACTCTTACTCGGTTAAGTCCTCGATCTATTAG
>NZ_AZES01000078.1 GCF_001434985.1 Companilactobacillus paralimentarius DSM 13238 = JCM 10415
TTTTATTTTGAGCTTTTATTGAAAGTGGCTAACTTGATTATAAAATTCGCCGAAATGATTATTTCCAAGTTGCACCTAATCAATTTTTAAGCACTAACGATAGTTTTGCATACAAAAAACGCCAGATGACTATTAAAGTTCAATCATCTGACGATAAGGATACAGTACGTGTTTATGATCATAATTTGAAACAAAGAACAGACGTATCACTTGCTTCCGGAACTAAATGGTACTCCGACTCTGCAATTTATACGTCTCAAGGAATGCCTTTTTTAAGAGTTGCTACAGATCAATACGTTGCCATGTTTGATGTTACTGAACAACAATATAAAGCTTCCATTAATTAATTTAATATTCTGTGTGTGAATTTATTAATTCAAGATGTTTGTGGTATGCCGACCACTTACATCTTTTTTATTTTATATATCAATCTCATGTACACTGCCATATGTACGTTTAACTTTTATTAGATATATGAGGTGTTTCCTTATTACAAGAGATAGTGTACTATCGATTCGCTTCAGTTTGGATTCACTTTTTGTAAAAAGCTTTTTCCTGAAGTGGAATAAAATTATGAAAGATAAGTAAAACGTCATAATTTTGATTAAATAAATTATAAATAGACAAATCGGTATAGTCCTTACTGCAATAATACCCTTAACGATGGTTAATTGGTATATTCCAGTAAGGACTTTTTCTTTTTTTGAGTACTGTGAGAGATTTTTGAAAACATTGGTAGAAATTAATTAATAATGCAAATTATTATGTAGTTCCTATTGTTAAAAACTTTCTTGATATAAAAATAGTTATGATGTTTTGAACTTAGACGAATGGTCTATTTAATGAGAAAGTTTCAGTAGGTCTTGATGCCGTTGGTATATAAGCACTTTTTTTCTGAATATGTATCAATTCATATCTTTGGTATATAGACAGATTATGACTTAATATCTGTCGTGAAATATGGAAAAGAGTGATGAAGATATGTTATTAAATAAAAAGTATGTCTATTTAGGAGCTTCATTATTTTCGGCAGTGATTTTAACATCGCTGTCCAACCAAACAGTAAAAGCTGATACAACGGGAAATGTTACTTCAACAAATGGTTCTGTTAGCACTACGACTGATAAAATTACACCGGCTACGACTAAAACAGTTAGTGCCACGACATCGGATTCAACTCATATTACTGTAGCTACTCCTACAACTTCCGGAGTAAAACCTGTTGATGTGGCTATGATTAAACCGAAAGCTACAACGATTTCGACGGCATCGTCTAATACTACCGTGAACAGGCCATCTACTTCGACACCAGCGACGAATGCCCCTATGTCAGGACCGACTTCGACAAGTAAGATTGCTGAACCGGCAACTGTTCCCACAGCAAACAAGACAGTTACTTCAACTTCTACAATTAATTTGAATACTGGAACTACGACAGCAACATCGAGTTCACCAACGGCTCTATCTAAATCAACGACTAGTCCTAATATTACAGATATAAAAAAGTCCTACACTTTACCAAGCAATGCATCTGATGGCACAGTGGTTAATTTCACTGATCCATTTTTGAATTATATGGTTAAAAGTGAGTTTGGCCTGAAATCAACTGATTCGTTGACAATAGGTGATGTTAAAAACTTTGACGGCAGTATATTAAATTTAGTAGGTGATTTCTATTATGGTGATATGCCAAGTACTGTTACAAGTACCTATGTAACGAATTTTGATGGAATGCAATATTTAAATTATTTGCCAACGGGAACTGAGATTGCTTTATCAGTCAATGTTTCTTCAGCACAAAACTCTAATGCTGATTTGACTCCGATGAATGGTTTGAATTTTGAATCACTTGATTTATTCGGTAACTATAGTGATCCGGATTATAAGGAAATTTCACTAAGTCAATTATCGAAATTAAATATCAGTGATGTAAGGGAATTAGGACTTCATGGTACGGGAAGTATTGCCATCAATGATGGAATTAATAATCAGGAATTGAAAATGATAGCGCCAATTCTTGTAGAAATTGCTAATAAGGGTGGAGCTGTTTATTTGGGTAATTCTTCAATTACTGATTTTTCACCATTGGATGGAATTGATAAAACAAAACCAGCTTATTTGAATATAATCAATAATGTTTATGATCCAAGTCCTGTTTATGCAGTGGATAAGCAACCAATTAGTTTCACGGCTGAACATATTACTGGTCTCTATGGTACGGATTTGTCATCAGGATACAATTACTCAAGTTCAGTGTCAGCAGGGAATTTGACTGATGATGATTTGGAACATGTCAGTGGGGATGAATATAAGTTATTTAATGCTGATACTTCTGAAAAGAATTTGGTCTACGGTTATTTAAATGACTATTCGAAATCGGATTCTTACATTCATACGACTTATGGTAATGTTAGTTTCATTTACGCCGGTACGATGGCTCGTCCAATCATTTGGGAAGAACATCCTAATGTGACACTCAACTATGAAAATGAGGATGGTTCACCAATAATGGTTAACGGATCTGATTTAGTTAAAGTGGTCAATGGAGCGACAATTGGTGATTCTTATGATCTTACTGCAGATGCAAAGCTAGCAGGTTATATTTTTATGAGTGACCCTTATATTTTGAAGGGGACTTATTCACAAGATCCACAAATCATTGATCTAAAGTTTAAGGCCAATCCAGTAGTTGCATCCCCAACAAGTGAGTCTACAATTGCAACATCTGTCGCCACAAATTCTGTTCCCATTACTAGAAGCAATATTAACTTGAAAGTTTTGGCTGTCTCAGATAAACCAGTCTATACGTATGATTTAACTGGCAAGCCAACTGGGAAAAAAGTTATTTTGACGGATACTACTATAAAAGAGTCAGCTGAGATAAATGGTACTTTGTATTATAAAATTGAATCAGGTAAATGGGTTTTGGCCGATGGTTTCAATACTTATACGACCGATAACGGCATAGCTAAGACGTTTGACGGATCCTACACTCCATTAGTCGATTCTGCGGGTGAGACAAGCGATTTGACGTTAGGACCTAATACTTCTTGGAAATACGATAAAGTCGTTGAAATTAAAGGTAGCAAGTATTATGAGATTGGAACTAATAATTTCTTGGCGGTTGATAAGAGTTTATCTTTTATACCAGTTAGTGGAATGAGTTTAACAGTTAGAGATGCTGCGGTAATTTACGACTCTAAAGGTGAAAAAATTGGTAAGATTTTACCAAGTGGCAGTGATTGGAAAACAGATGGCATAACCGTTATTGAAGGGATACCAATGTATCATGTTGGTACTAATGAATGGGTTGATGTTCAATCTGTAAATACCTATCAACCAACTAGTTTTACCTACCATAATATTTACTCAACTTACATTTACAATAGCAACGGTCAAATGACTATGGAAATGCTCGATGCCAAATCATCTTGGAAAGTAGATAGGATTGTTTATATTAATGGTTCTAGATTCTATCGTGTCGGTGTTAATGAATATGTTATGGATTATGCAAATGATACATCTAGTAGCATGGGTGTATTTATCTCTATAGCTAAAGCAACGGTTCATATAGCTAATGAAACACATCTTTATGATGAGAGAGGTGCAGAGCTAGCTAAGACTGTATCTGCTGGTGGAATTTTATCAACAGATGGCTATGAGAACATCGGTGGCAAAATGATGTATCGTGTTGGAAACAACGAATTTGTTAGTTTCAAAGATTTACAACTATATACTGTAGAAAAAGATGTGGTTTCTGTAGCAGTTAATACACAACTATATGATAGTAAAGGTCAACTTTTAGATGTATTCCTTCCAATGAATAGCTCATGGAGATGCGATAAGATTGTGACAATTGGTGGTCACAAGTATATCCGCGTTGCAACAGATGAGTTTGTTAAAGAATAATAAATATAATTGTCTACTAAATTTAAAATAAAAAGCCGATTAGACTCAGTGGTGAGCCCAATCGACTTTTTTGACGACATTATATTTAAGAAAAATTTTTAACTGTATGAATTGTTTTTTACTTGTTATCTTTTGCTTGAATCAATTTAACTTTTTTTAGAATTTGTTTATCGAAAGCACGCATATAATCGTCGTGAGTCTTAAATTTCTTACTCTTTAGTTTGTGCATGGCGTCAGTCCAATCGTAATAATTGATAGGAATCATATTACGATCCTTGTTCTTAACGTATAATTCAGAAAAGTTATTGTCATTTTGAATTGGAGCCGTTAACCAAATATACTTATCGTTTCGATATTGTAGGAAGTATTGATTATCACGGGTAATTGTATTTTGATATTGTGAATATTGAATCTGCATATCAAAAGTTTTGCCATAATCGTGTGATAGGTAATCCATGCGGACACCTAGACAAAGTGTCAATAAAGCGAAGATTGGTAGAAGAATTTTTTCGTAATTGTTAAAGAAAATATCTAAGTTGACAGTAAAAATTGTAACTAAGAAGACGTAACTAGCAAACATACATCTAGAACCAAATGGAGATACGATAATGAATGGAGCAATTGCTACGTAAGTTGATAGTAGTAAAGCAAAGTTAGCAATTTTTTGTTTAGTGTTGTTAATCTTAAGACTGTAAAAAATCATAAAGATTGTAAATATCAATACTAACGTACCAACGACAATTAAATGTTTTGGTGTATAAGTAATCTTCAAGTAATTGAAGAGGGTATCTTTAGAACCATTGCTTACAGAACGATAAGCATCTGAACCTAAAAGAATTTTGATATAAGCTCCATTGATGAACATTAAGATAGCACCAAGAATATTACCGGCTAAGATAAGGTTCAACACTTTCTTGAAATGTTCACCAAAATGTTTTCTAAAGAAAATCCACACTAAAATAATGTTGAAACAATTTAATAAGGTAATATGTTCAGCAAAAAATTGAGTAGCTACTGAAGCTAGGAAAATAAGAATCATGCTTGTTCGATAGTAGTGAACATTTTTGTTGTCATAGTTTTTAAGAACTAAATAAAGTAAAAATAATGGAAAGATTGCTGAGGGTAAATAATTGGCAAACCCAGCATGCCAACCCAAAATTTGTTTGAAAATCATAACCGGACTTAAAAGAATAAGTGCAGCTGCCAAAGCTGATGAAACCAAGCCAATATTCTTTTCTGGCATGATTTGTTCACGAATTTTTTGAATCAAGTAAACGATGGTTGTAGGGAAGATACCGTAAGCCATAAAAGCAACAGGCTTGATTTTAGTCATACTGATAACTAAAAGATCTCCTAGATAACGACCATCATAGTAAGTAAAGATTCCATGAGGGAAGTAGTTGCTTCCAAAATAGGTTCCCCAGTGTAAATCGTCACCAAGGAGCGGCATCCAGAGCCCGATTAGACCGAAGATGATAAATAATATGAAGTAAAAACTAAGTTTAGCTGTTCTTGTCATAATACATCCTTTAAAGTTTCTTTTACTAAAGATATATTCTATCATGGTTCGCGAAGATATGAATCACTACTTGCGGTAAATAACTTTATATTGATAAAATTATTAAAAATAAAAAGGTAGATGGAATTATGAAAAAGATTGTTGTATTAGGTTCTATTAATGTGGATACTATTTTAAATATTCCACGATTGCCTTTACCGGGTGAAACTATGGCAATGGGTGATCAATCCACAGCTGGCGGTGGAAAAGGTGCCAACCAAGCAATTGCTGCAGTGCGTGCTGGTGCAGAAACCACCTTTATAGCTAAAGTGGGACAAGATCATTCGGCTGATTTCATGCTGGATACTTTTAAAAAAGATGGTCTAAAAATGAAATATATTACAGTTGATTCAGAGGCTGGTACGGGTAAAGCATATATTTTATTAGATGAAGATGGACAGAATAGTATTTTAATTTATGGTGGTGCCAATCAGACCATTACAGTAGATGATGTAGAAAATGCTCGGGATACAATTGAAAATGCTGACTGTTTGATTGCACAATTTGAAACACCATTAGATGCAACGTTAGCTGCTTTCCAAATTGCGAAGCAAAATGACGTTGTAACTATACTAAATCCAGCACCAGCAAAAACCGATATTCCTCAAAAATTGTTATCGCTTACCGATATTATTGTTCCAAATGAAACCGAAGCAGAGGCTATAACAGGCGTAAAGGCAGTTGATAAAAAATCAATTATAAATTCTGCAGTAAAATTGAATAAATTAGGCGTAAAGTGTGTTATAATAACTGTTGGTAGCAGGGGATCGCTTTATTACACTGATGGTAAAGAATCTTTTGTGGACGCTTACAAAGTTTCTACGGTTGACACAACCGCAGCTGGCGATACATTCATTGGTTATTTGGCCGCTAAGTTGGATTCCAATTTGGCTAATACGGTTGAAGCAATGAAGTTTGCTAGTAAGGCTTCGTCAATGGCAGTTCAAGTAAAGGGTGCGCAGAATTCAATTCCTTACGTTGATGATGTAAAAATTTAAACGTTTATAGGGGAAACTTTATATATACTTGATTGTAATAAGTTGTTAATCATGTTACTATAGTAGTTGTATTTTTGAATGGTGAATGGTTCGGATGGTTTGAATGTTTCGTACTTTAGACTTTCTTCCATAATGTACCACGATATAATGCACAACTAATATATTATTTATTTTCAGGAGGATTCTCTTATGGAACACGGAACAGTTAAATGGTTTAACGCAGAAAAAGGCTATGGTTTTATTACTCGCGAAGACGGTAGTGACGTATTTGTTCACTTCTCAGCTATTCAAGGCGACGGTTACAAGACCCTTGAAGAAGGCCAAGCAGTTACTTTCGATATCGAAGATAGCGATCGCGGACCACAAGCTTCAAACGTTGTTAAGGACTAATTATATAAAACTTTAATAAACTTTGAACTTTTAAGCTAACCCAACGGGTTAGCTTTTTTTTTGCAATTTTAAAATCTTTACTTATTATTTACAGTATTTATACATTGCTAGTCTATCATTAATATTTAAAAATTAAGGATGATGACAATGCAGGAGACTTGGAAGAAAAACTTTAGAATACTCTGGTTTGGCAGTTTGATAACGGGGTTGGGAAATGCAATGACTCTACCGTTTATTGTTCTATTCATAGAAACACTGGGCAATTTTAATAAAACCGAATTAAATCTTTTAGGAGCTGCAGCTTTTTCTTTGACTTATCTGAGTAAGGCTCTAGTTTCACCATTTTGGGGTAAATTGGCTGATCTTAAAGGTAGAAAATTAATGTGTTTACGGGCATCAGGTGTTATGACCTTTACGATTCTGATGGTCGGACTATCTCCAAATGTTTGGTTTTTATTGTTTTTTCGAGCAATGCAAGGGGCCTTTTCTGGATATATTAATAATGCTAACGCGTTAATGTCCGTTTCAGCTCCGGTAAAGATTCGCGGTCGAGTAATGAGTAAATTGATTACTGGTGATATAACCGGATTATTGATTGGACCTTTGATAGGTAGTTTTTTAGCTACAAGTGTTGGCTATCGTGGATCTTTCTTTATCACTAGTTTTTTGATGGCAGTAGTTTTTTTAACTACACTGTTTGGAGTAAAAGAAGACTTTGTACCTATTACAAAAAAAGAATTACAACCAGTTTTACCTATTATGAAAAAAATTGGTTGGCAATTCTTTCTTGCCCTTTTTGGATCTCTCTTAGCAGTGCAAGCAACGACTAATGCAATTACACCAATGATTAGTCTTTTAGTCAGGGAGATCGATCCTGGCAGTAATAACTTGGTAATTATTACGGGGGTAGTTTCGGCAGCACCAGGGTTGGCAACAATCGTTATGGCTGGCTTGGTGGGGCGACTGATCGACAAATTAGGGGCTTTAAAGAGTATGCTGATATTTTTAACGTCAGCAATTGTTTGCTTAATTTTGACAAGCATGGTTCAAAATATTTGGGAATTAGTAGTTTTACGGTTTATTTTGGGAGTTTCTGATGCAGCTCTGATTCCTTCAATTCAAGTTCTAACAATACAAAATGTCCCTAATTCTATTTTTGGACGAATTTTCAGTTATAATCAATCAGCGCAGGCAATGGGAAACGTTCTAGGTCCGATGTTGGCAGCTGTGATAGCGACTGGCTTTGGATATAAGAGCATTTTCCTATTTTCTGCGGTTATTGAGATTTTGGCTTTAATGGCTTGGTTGATTTATTCAAAACAGCATCGAGTTGAGTTAAAAAGTTGATAACTTAAACGATTTTTAAAATTATTTTTCAAATCACAAAAATTTCAAAGTTATCGGCTATAATTAGAGTTAATAAACTTAAAAGGGATAGATCAATTGCCACAAAAGAGAAGATACTCAGCACACCGAAATTATCGGCGCAAACGTAGTAGAAAAAATAATAATACGACCTTAATTTTATTATCAATTGTTGCTGTATTTGTTATCAGCTTCTTTGGATACAGTCGATATGTCCAGTACAAGAGAGAAACTCAAGTTGAGATGGTTCAGCAAAGTCACGCAGCTTTCATAAAAAAGATTTCGCCATATGCGGTTGAATTAGGCCAAACTTACGGGGTTTTACCAAGTATTACGATTGCTCAAGCTATTTTAGAAAGTAACTGGGGTTCCAGTACTCTAGCTAGTCAGTATAATAATTACTTTGGTATTAAAGGTGATGATCCTTCAAATACAAAAGTTTTACAGACAAAGGAATATACTGACGGTCAGTGGGTAACAATCAATGGACGTTTCCGAGTTTATTCGGATTTTCGTGAGTCAATGAAGGATCATACAAAACTTTTGGTAAATGGTACGTCTTGGAACTCGCAACAATACAAGCAAGTTCTACAATCAAAGGATTATATTGATGCAGCGGTGGCATTACAAGCAGATGGATATGCGACCGATCCGGGCTATACAAGTAAAATTATTCGGATTATACAAAAATATAATCTTAAAAAGTACGATGAAGGTATCAAGTGAAAAACAAAGTATGATAGACTCTAATTATTCTATTAAATAAGGGAGAACGTAATGAAGGAATTAGAGGAAAGAATCAAAAAAGATGGTCGCGTTATTGGTAAAGACGTGCTTAAAGTTGATAGTTTTTTAAACCATCAAATTGACCCAATGTTAATGGAAAAAATGGGCGAAGAATTTTACGAACATTTTAAGAATGAGGGCATCAACAAGATTTTGACGGTTGAATCTTCAGGTATTGCTCCAGCTGTTATGACTGGCTTGAAGTTCCAAGTACCAGTTGTTTTTGCTAGAAAACACAAATCCGTAACATTGAGCGACGATCTTTATTCATCAGAGGTTTATTCATTTACAAAGAAGACTTCTAACCACATTAGTATCGCTAAGAAGTATCTTTCAAGCAGTGATAAAGTTTTGATTATTGATGATTTCTTGGCTAATGGTCAGGCTGTAAATGGTTTAAATACAATCATCGATGCGGCTGGTGCACATTTGGCAGGTATCGGTATTGTGATTGAAAAATCTTTCCAAAAGGGAAGACAAATGATCGACAAATCAGGTACACCAATTTATTCATTAGCTAGAATTACAGCTTTTGAGAATGGACAAGTGGTCTTCGGTGAGGAAGACGATTAGAAATTAAGAAGGTGGAATTATGACTTTTATTGCGCCCGGTAAAACATTAGGAATAATTGGTGGCGGCAGTGAAACGTATCTTTTTGAATTAGAAGCTAAAAGAATGGGCTTTAGGACCATGCTTTTGACATCCGAAGAAAAGGATATTGCTACACAAGCGGCTGACAGCTATTTAGTCGGTACATTAGAAGACAGTAAGAATCTAAGTGAATTGGGCCATAGAAGTGACATTCTTTTGTATATGGATGAGAACTTTGATAGTAGTGTCCTAAAGGAACTTTCAAAAAACTTTAATGTTGCACAGGGTTCGGATCTACTAGAAATTGTTCAAGATCGTTATATCGAAAGAACCTTTTTAAATGATTTAAATATAAACGTTCCACCATTTTTCTCAATTGTGACGGTTGATGATATTAAACATGCAATTGATGAGATTGGGTTCCCTTGTATTCTAAAGCCAATTCAAAAGAATCAAAAAGTGTTGAAACGTCATATTATTTATAATTATGAAGATGTTGAACGTGTACAAAAATTGTTGAAAGATGGAACTTATATTTTGGAAGCTTGGATTGAAACAAAGACTGAGTATTCCATTATGGTAAGCAAGAGTAAAGATCAAAAAATCCATACTTTTCCAATGATTCAAGAGATTTATGATGGTGAACATCTGATGAGTTCTTTCATATATAAGAAGAACGATCCGGAAATTGAAGCGGAAATGCAACGAGTAGCTTTATTGATAGCACAGAATATTAATTATGTCGGAATCTTTGGAATTGGCTTTATCTTGTCTGATTCAGGCGTTTTGTACGTTAAACGAATATTTCCTGGCATTAATTATTCTGCAAATGTTTATCAAGAAGCGACAGGCATTTCTCAATTCGAATTACATATCAGAGCTATTTGTGATTGGCCAATTCCTGAAATCTTTCCAATGGTCAATGCGGCAACCTTGAAGATTATTGAAGGAATCTTGCCGCAGAGTTTGGATTTACTTCAGGAAAAGGCACAATGGAAATTTAACTATTACACAGGTTTTAAAGCTAAGAATCAAGCTGACAGGGATGTCGGTTATATTTCAATTTTTTCCGATGATATAGAAGAATTAAAAAATGATATCTTAACAACTAATATTTGGAGAGTAGAATAATTCATGATTGATAGATATGTAACTGAACAAATGAAACCAATTTGGACTGACCAAAACAGATTTCAAGCTTGGCTTGAAGTAGAACTCGCTGCTGTCGAAGGATGGAGTAAAGAAGGCGAAATTCCTGCTGAAGATGCTAAGTTAATTGCTCAAAATGCTAAGTTTGATGTAGCTGAAATTGCTGAGATCGAAAAACAAACAAAGCATGACGTAGTTGCTTTTACCAGAGATGTTTCACGTTATTTAGGACCCGAAAGAAAATGGGTTCATTTCGGACTTACTTCCACAGACGTTGTGGATACAGCTTATGGATATTTGATGAAGCAAGCCAACGATATTATTCGTGAAGATCTAAATGAATTTCTCGAAGTAGTTAAACAAAAAGCTCTTGAATATAAAGATACAGTTATGATTGGTAGAACTCATGGTGTGCACGCTGAACCAACTACTTTTGGGTTAGTTTTGGCAAACTGGTATTCTGAAGTCAAACGTGATATTGAACGTTTCGATCATGCCGCTAAGGGTGTTGAAGCAGGTAAGATCAGTGGCGCTGTCGGTAGCTATGCCAATGTACCTACTAGTGTTGAAAAATTTGTTTGTGATAAATTGGGAATTCGTGCTCAAGAAATCTCAACACAAGTATTGCCACGTGATCTTCATGCAGAATACATTCAGACAATGGCTTTGATTGCTACATCAATTGAAAGATTTGCCCTTGAAGTACGTCATCTTCAAAGAACTGAAGTTAGAGAAGCTGAAGAATACTTTGCTGCTGGACAGAAGGGTTCTAGTGCTATGCCTCATAAACGTAATCCAATCGGTTCAGAAAATGTAACTGGTTTGGCACGTGTTATCAGAGGTCATGCATTCACAGCCTTGGAAGATGTTCCATTGTGGCATGAACGTGATATTTCACATTCTTCTGCTGAACGTGTCATTATTCCTGATACAACTGAATTGTTAGATTACATTTTGAGAAGATTTACTAAGATCACTAAGGATCTTACTGTTTTCCCTGACAAGATGTTGGAAGACATGAATATTACTCACGGTTTGATTTATTCACAACGTGTCTTGCTTAAATTAGTTGAAGCAGGTTATGCCCGTGAGCAAGCTTACGATATTGTTCAACCAATGACGGCTAAGGCGTGGGACGAAAACAAAGACTTCCGTACTATGCTAGAAGCTGATCCTCGTGTAACTGATAAGTTATCTGAAAAAGATTTGGATGATGCTTTTGATTATCACTGGCACTTACGTAACGTGGATGAAATATTCAAACGTGTTGGATTAGAATAAAAAATTAAATTGAAGTTTATTTGGATGAGTGGTTGATTGCCGCTCTCCATAAAAAAGCTGATTTGGCTGGAACGTAGTGAAATTATCTTAAGCAGTAAATTGCTAAGGATAATTTCACTACTGAGCCAATCAGCTTTTTTATTCCGGGCTAATATTTCTGTTTTTATGTTTTGCTTCAAATCAGCAGAGTATGCCAAATGTGGGTATTTTTATGATTGATATCTTAATTTACGATAATAGAATGGTAGGAGTACTATTCAGTCTGGAGTAAGAATTGGAAATGTGCCCATGGCGTTCCGCCACATTTCCAATTCTTGCGGAAGATGGGAAAGTAAGTATATCCTCGTTCTAATTAATTTTTAAAAACATACGTTCTAAATTCGACTGTAGTTTTTCGCTCTAACCACAAAAATTTGCTACAATATAAACAGCTATTTTAAGTTAAACTAAATTTTTTACACAAAGATTTGAGGGATTTATAAATTGGACGATACTATGTTAAAAGGTCTTAACCCTGAACAACAGGATGCGGTTAAGGCTACTGAAGGACCACTTTTGATTATGGCGGGTGCGGGCTCTGGTAAAACTCGTGTTTTAACTCACCGTGTGGCTTACTTAATTGAAGAAAAAAATGTTATGCCATGGCACGTTTTAGCTATTACCTTTACTAATAAGGCTGCCAAGGAAATGAAGGAAAGAATTGGTAAATTACTAGATGAATCTGCTAGTGATGTGTGGGTTTCAACTTTCCACTCTCTTTGTGTAAGAATTTTAAGAAGAGATATTGATAAGATGGGCAAGCCTAAGACATTCACGATTGCTGACCCAAGTGAACAAAGAACTTTGATGAAACAAATCTTAACTAAGATGAACTTGGATCCTAAGCGTTATGATCCCCGAGCTCTTTTGGGAACGATTAGTAATGCTAAGAATGAATTGCAGACTCCAGAACAATATGCACAAGTGGCTGCTAGTCCTTATGAACAAACAGTAGCTAGTGTTTATGATGCCTATGCTAAGGCTATGGATCGTAACAATTCACTTGATTTTGATGATTTGATTATGACAACTAGTCAATTATTTGATGAGAATCCTGATGTTTTGGAAAAATATCAAGAAAAATTCCAATACATTCACGTTGATGAATATCAAGATACTAATGAAGCTCAATATAAGTTGGTCAAACAATTGGGCGCCAAATATCGTAATGTTTGTGTTGTTGGTGATGCTGATCAGAGTATTTATGGTTGGCGTGGTGCTAATATTCAAAATATTATGAATTTTGAAAAGGATTATCCCGAAGCAACAACAATCAAATTGGAACAAAATTATCGTTCGACAAAGACCATTTTGAAGGCTGCTAATGAAGTTATTAACCATAATTCCAACCGTAACCCTAAAGAATTGTGGACCGATAATAATGACGGTGAGAAGATTAAGTTCTACCGTGGTCAAAATGAGTCAGATGAAGCTTTATACGTCGTCGACCAAATCAAGAGTTTATTGTTACAAGGCTTTAATTATGGTGATTTTGCAGTACTCTATCGTACTAATGCCCAATCACGTACCTTTGAAGAGAAGCTTATGCAAGCCAACATGCCTTATAAGATTATTGGTGGGCATAAATTCTATGATCGTAAGGAAATCAAAGATGTTTTGGCTTACTTACGTCTAATTGCTAATCATGATGATTCAATGAGTTTTCAACGTGTTATCAACAGTCCTAAGCGTGGTATTGGACTTGGTACAATTGAAAAGTTACAAAATTATGCTGATGAACATGGTTGGTCACTACTTGAAGCAGCCGAAAATATTGAACTATCACCATTAGCAGCTAAACCTAGAAAGACAATCGGCCATTTTGCTAAAGTAATGGATGATTTAACAAAGTTAGCTGAAACAGAGTCAATGACTATTTTGATGAATCATTTATTGGAAGATTCAGGTTATGTTGATGATTTGAAGCAACAAAATAATTTGGAATCACAGGCTCGTGTGGAAAATATTGAGGAACTTCTAACAGTTACAACTCAATTTGATCAAGCTTACGAACCAGATCCTGAAGTTGATGAAACTCGTTTGACAACTTTCTTGACAGAATTATCATTGGTCAGTGATCAAGATGATATTGAGGAAGAACAGACTGAAGTTACATTAATGACTTTGCATGCGGCTAAAGGACTAGAATTTCCAGTTGTCTTCTTGGTAGGTCTAGAAGAAGGCATTTTCCCACTCGGTCGTTCACTTCTTAAAGAAGATGACTTGGAAGAGGAACGTCGTTTAGCATACGTTGGTATCACTCGTGCTGAAAAGAGATTATACTTAACTAATGCTTATAGTCGTACACTTTATGGACGTACACAGAACAATCCAACATCTCGTTTCGTTGAAGAAATCAATGAGGATGCGCTGGAACAAGTTAACCCTAATGCAGGTAATCTTGGTGGTAGCAAACCAAATTATCGTCAACGTCGTCATCGTGCCGCCACAGCAGCAACCTTTACCTCACCAACTTTGAAAGCCAAAGGTGCTCAAGGTGCTGAAAAATTGAGTTGGAATGTGGGTGACAAGGTTGAACACAAGAAGTGGGGTCAAGGAACAGTTGTTAAAGTTAACGGTGAAGGTAAAAATGCTGAATTAGATGTAGCCTTTGATAGTCAAGGTATCAAGCGACTATTAGCTGAATATGCACCAATTAAAAAAGTAACTGATTAATAAGGGGTGAGAGCATGGCTGAAATAACTAAATCTCAAGCTAGTCAAGAATTAGATGAAATTCGTCCTCAACTGAATAGTTGGCGTGATGCTTATTACACAAAAGATGCTCCTGTAGTTGAAGATAATGTCTATGATAAGCTTTATAATCGTTTGCTAGAATTAGAAAAAATGTATCCCGAATTGATCACTCCTGATTCACCTTCGCAACAAGTTGGGGATCAAACTTTACCAGATTTTAACAAGGTAACGCATGATATTCCAATGCTTTCGATGGGGGATGTTTTTTCCGAAGCTGAACTAGCAGAGTTTAATGATCGAATTGAAAAAAATGTTGGACATGAAGTAGATTATAATGTTGAATTAAAAATTGATGGCTTATCTCTTTCATTAATTTATGAAAATGGTATCTTGGTTCAAGGTTCAACTCGTGGCAATGGAACGATTGGTGAAAATGTAACGGAGAATGTTAAGACTATTAAAGATATTCCTCAAAAATTAAGTCGCCCGTTATCATTTGAAGTTCGTGGTGAGTGTTTCATGTCGAAAAAAGAATTTTTACGTTTGAATCAGGAACGTGAAAGTCAGGGACATCAAGTTTTTGCTAACCCAAGAAATGCCGCTGCTGGTAGTCTTCGTCAGTTGGATCCGAAGATTACGGCTTCTAGAAAATTAGATACATTTATGTATACGATTGTTACATTTGACGGTCTAGAAGTTACAACACAACATCAGGCTCTAGAAACATTGAAAGAATTAGGTTTTAATGTTAACCCTACAGCTCAAGTTACTACCGGATTGAAGGGCGTTAAAGATTTTATTGAACATTATGGTGAAATTAGAGATGATCTTGATTACGGAATTGATGGTGTCGTTTTAAAGGTTAACGATTTAGCTTTGCAACGTGAACTAGGCAATACTGTTAAGGTCCCCCGTTGGGAAATTGCATATAAATTTCCACCAGAACAAGCTGAATCAATCGTTCACGATATTACTTGGACTATTGGTCGGACAGGTGTTTTGACACCAACTGCGGTAATGGATCCAGTAAGTCTTGCTGGGACAACTGTTTCACGTGCGACATTACATAATGAAGATATGATTCGTCAAAAGGATATTCGTATCGGTGATACAGTTTTACTGCATAAAGCCGGTGATATTATTCCTGAGGTTTCGCAGGTTGTATTGAGCAAACGACCAAAGGATTCTGTTCCTGCTGAAATTCCTACCCACTGTCCTTATTGTGGTTCGGAGTTGATTCATCTAGAAGATGAGGTGGCCTTGCGTTGCATTAATCCCAAGTGTCCAGCCCAAGTTAAAGAACAGTTAACACATTTTGCTTCTAGAAATGCGATGAATATTGATGGTTTAGGTCCCAAGATTGTGGAACAGTTATATACGAAAGAATTAATCAAGGATGTTGCTGATTTATATAAATTGACTGCAGATGATCTAGCTACTTTAGATGGTTTCAAAGAAAAATCAATTAATAACTTATTGACGGCTATTGATAATTCCAAGGCTAATTCGGTTGAAAGATTACTATTTGGCTTAGGTATTCGTCATGTTGGTGCTAAGGCAGCAAGAATTTTATCTGAGCATTTTGGCGATTTAGATAGTATAATGAAAGCTTCGTCTGAAGAAATTCTTGAAGTTAATACTATGGGTGAGATAATTGCTAATAGTATTTCAACTTATTTTGAAAATGATGATGTTAAAAAGTTGATAAATGAACTAAAATCAGTAAATGTTAATATGAATTTTATCGGTAGTTCTAATTCTAATGAAACAAATAGTCATTTTACTGATAAAATAATTGTTATAACCGGAACCTTAAAAAATTATAAACGTTCACAATTATCAGAGATTTTGGAGAATCTTGGTGCTAATGTTACAAGTTCAGTTACTAAGAAGACCGATATTTTAATTGCGGGTGAAAAAGCCGGCAGTAAATTAGCCAAAGCTCAAAAATTGGGAACAGAGATTATTGATGAAACAACATTATTCGATTATTTGGATAATGACAAAGAGTAGGAGAACAGTTTTGAAAAAATTCTTAAAAACTACATCGTTATTGCTGATGTGTGCACTACTTTTATCTGCCTGTGGTAACTTACAAAATTCGAGTTTGTCATCAGGTGGTGGAGATACAGGTAAAAGTACAGTTCAGACAACATCTTCATCTGACTCAAGTAGTTACGATGTTTTGTTAAGTGGTGGAAAATATAAAACTAGCCCTATTTCAGGACTTACTGCTGCTGATAATTCTAATCAATTTAATAGTAGAAGTTTCGAAAGTGGCTTGATGAGTTTGTCGAAGAAACAATTTTCAACTAATTCATATGTTTTCCAAGAAGGTCAAGTATTATCCGCTAGTACAGTAACTAATTGGTTGGCAAGAAAGTCTAAAAAGAATTCATCTGGTTTGAATCCTGCATCAAATGGTTCAACTGATGAGACTAAACGTGCACCAATGTATTTCCAACAAATGTTGGAAGAAGATTACCTTACTAAACAGGATGGCAAATATAAACTGGCCGGAATGTCGATCGGTATTGCAATGAACAAAGTTGATTATTATCAAAAGAAGCAATACGGTGCTACTTACAAGACAACTATTAGTACTGAACAACAAAAGGAACAAGGCCAACGTATTGCTCAAGAGGTTGTTAAACGTCTAAGAGCAAATAAACAAGTTGGTAATATTCCGATCGTTGTTGGTTTGTATTCCGTTGCTCCAGAGGATACATTAGTAGGTGGAACATATTTCCAATATGCTGTAAGCAAGAGTAGTTCTTTAGGTAATTGGTCTACGTTAGGTTATAAGAATCAAATGTTACCAACTGTTAATGGTGAGAATGCTATTAATAGTAGTGATTCAGATGCCTTTACCAATTTTAAAGACAACATTCAAGATTATTTCCCTAACTTATCAGGTGTAACAGCTCAAGCACATTATGATGGTACTAATTTGAAGTCGATGGATGTAACTATCAATACTCAATTTGATGGTTTAGCTCAAATTACTAGTTTTACACAATTTGTGCAACAAAGTGCTTCGAAGTACTTACCATCTGGAGCTGATTTAGATATTAATATTCAAACAGTTGATGCACAACAAGCTGTTGTTACTCGTACTAATGGTAAGTTCAATTCACACGTTTATAATGCAGATTAAAAAGGAGAAACTTATGATTTCAAAAGATGAAATTTTGCACGTTGCCGCATTGGCTAACTTGAAATTTGAAGATAGTGAAGTTGATAGTTTTGTTAGTCAATTGGACAAAATTGTTAACATGGAAAGTAAGCTATCTAGTGTTGATACAACTGGTGTTGAACCAACATATAATATGGGTGACACTAATACTGTCTTCCGTGAAGATAAGGGTATTCGTACTCAAACTAGAGAACAAATGCTTGAAAATGTTCCGGAAACTGATAACAACCTTATCAAAGTTCCAACAATTGTTGACAAGGAGGATGATGAATAGTGGACATCAAAAAAGAAACAATTGCTTCTTTACATGACAAATTGGTCAATAAAGATGTAACTGCTGAAGAATTAGCTAATGATGCAATTAACAAAATTAATGCTAATGAAAAGAAACTTAATACATTTATTACGGTAAATGATAAAGCTCCTGAAGCTGCTAAAAAAATTGACGAAGATGGTATTAAAGGACCTTTGTCAGGTATTCCAATTGCATTTAAGGATAATATCGTAACTAATGGTATCAAGACTACTGCTGCAAGTAAGATCTTATACAACTTTATGCCTGTTTACAGTGCCACAGTCTTAGAAAGACTAGAAGCTGCCGGCGCAGTTGATATTGGTAAGACTAACTTGGATGAGTTTGCTATGGGTTCATCTACTGAAACATCATATTTTGATACTACTGTTAATCCTTGGGATCTAAGTCGTGTTCCTGGTGGTTCTTCAGGTGGTTCTGCTGCTGCTGTTGCTGCTGGCGAAGTTGTAGCTGCTTTAGGTACAGATACTGGTGGTTCAATCAGACAACCTGCTGCCTTTAACGGTATCTTTGGTATCAAACCAACTTATGGTCGTGTATCACGTTGGGGTGTTATTGCCTTTGCTTCAAGTTTGGATCAAGTCGGTGTACTTTCAAAACGTGTTGAAGATTCAGCTACTGTTCTTTCAGCAATGGCTGGTCATGACGAACATGATTCAACAAGTTCTGAAAAGCCAGTTCCTGATTATCGTGCAAACTTAAGTAAAGATATGAGCGGCGTTAGAATTGCTGTTCCTAAGGAATTTTGGCATGAAGGTACTCATCCAGAAGTTCTAGAAAATGTTAATAAGGCATTAGATGCATATAAGAAGATGGGTGCTACTGTGGACGAAGTTAGTCTACCTTCATTGAAGCATGCTGTTGAGGTTTACTATGTTCTAGCTTCTAGTGAAGCTTCATCTAATCTTCAAAGATATGATGGTGTCAGATATGGTTTCCGTGCTAAAGATGTTAAAAATATCAAAGACTTATTTGTTAAATCAAGATCAGAAGGATTTGGCGATGAAGTAAAACGTCGTATCATGCTTGGTACTTTTGCTCTATCAGCTGGTGCATATGATGCTTACTTCAAAAAGGCTGCGGAAGTTAGAACACTCTTCATTAATGAAATGAATGATGTTCTTAAAGACCATGATTTGATTATGGGACCTTCAACAACGACACCTGCTTTCAAGATTGGTGAAAAAGTTGATGACCCATTGGCAATGTACATGAACGATATCTTAACAATTCCTGCTAACTTGGCTGGACTTCCAGCTGCTTCTGTTCCGGCAGGACTTGCTGACGGATTACCTGTTGGTCTACAAATTATTGGTCGTCCATTTGATGAACAATCTGTTTTCAATGCTGCTTACGCATTGCAAGAAGAAAATAAATTCTATGAAAAAATACCAACTGCACTCAAGGGGGAAGACTAATGAATTTTGAAACAACTATCGGACTAGAAGTCCACGTTGAGTTAAAGACAAAGTCCAAGATGTACAGTCCTTCACCAGTTGCTTATGGTGCTGAATCTAATATCAATACCAACGTTATTGACTTTGGTTTTCCAGGAACATTACCAACTGTAAATAAAAATGGTTACCGTTTAGGTGTCATGGTAGCTTTAGCTCTAAATGCTGAAATTGAACATCATACTCACTTTGATCGTAAGAACTATTTCTATCCAGATAATCCCAAAGCTTACCAAATTACACAACAAGATAAGCCATTAGGACATGATGGTTACATTGAGATCGAAGTTGATGGTAAAAAGAAGAAGATCGGTGTTGAAGAACTTCACGTTGAAGAAGATGCTGGTAAGAATACCCACGGTAACAACGGTTATTCATATGTTGATTTGAACCGTCAGGGTACACCTTTGATTGAAATTGTTTCAAAGCCTGATATGCATTCACCAGAAGAAGCTTATCAATATCTTGAAAATCTACGTAAGATTGTTCAATTTACTGGTGCTTCCGATGTTAAGATGGAAGAAGGTTCAATGCGTGTCGATACTAATATCTCTATTCGTCCTGTAGGATCAAAGGATTATGGTACTAAGGTTGAGTTGAAAAACTTGAACTCATTTAACCATGTTAAGTTAGGTCTTGCCTATGAAGAGCAACGTCAAGCTGCTATTTTGAAGCAAGGTGGACATATTGATCAAGAAACAAGACGTTTTGATGAAAAGACTGGCGAAACATTCTTAATGCGTGTTAAGTCTGGTGCTGATGATTATCGTTACTTCCCAGAACCAGATCTACCAGATTTTGAAATTTCACCAGAGTGGATTTCAGAGATCAAAGCTAACTTACCTGAAACAGCTGCTAAGAGACGTGAGCGTTATATCAACGAATTAGGTATTCCTGAATATGATGCAGGCGTTCTTACAGATACTAAGGAAATGTCAGATTTCTTTGATGAAGCTGTTTCATATAAAGCTAATCCAAAACTAGTTTCTAACTGGTTAATGGGTGAAGTTAATGGATATTTGAATGATAAGAAAATCGGCTTGCTCGATACTAAGTTGACACCAGAACACTTGGCTAAGATGATTAATTTGATTTCAAATGGTACAATTTCTTCTAAGATTGCCAAGAAAGTCTTCCAAGAAACAATTAGTAATGGTACTGAACCTGAGGAATGGGTTAAGTCTAAGGGACTTGTCCAAGAATCTGATCCAGCCGTATTGAAGCCAATGATTTTGGAAATTCTTGATAATAACCAACAATCAATCGATGACTTTAAGAATGGTAAAGATCGTGCCGTTGGTTTCTTGATTGGACAAATCATGAAACAAACACATGGACAAGCTAATCCAAAGGTTGCTAATAAGCTATTGATGGAAGAGTTAAAGAGTCGTTAGTGAGGGAAAGATATGCGTCGTGCTAGACTTATTTATAATCCAACTTCAGGTCATGAGACCATGAACAGTAATGTTGGGGACATTTTGAATATTATTGAAAAAGCTGGTTATGAGGCTAGTGCTTACCGAACTACACCAAAAAAGAACTCAGCCAAAAATGAGGCCAGAAGAGTAGCAAAAGAAGGTTTCGATTTAGTCGTTGCTGCCGGTGGTGATGGAACTATTAACGAAGTTGTTAATGGTATTGCTGATTTAGAGCAACGTCCAGAATTGGCAATTATTCCTGCCGGAACAACTAATGATTATGCTCGTGCCTTAAAGATTCCACGAGATGATGTTGTCGAAGCTGCCAAGGTTATTTTAAAGGGTCAAAAATTACCAGTTGATATTGGTCAAGCAGGTAAGAAGTACTTTATTAATATTGCCGGTGGTGGCTCAATGACTGAGTTAACCTATGAAGTACCATCAGCTTATAAATCTATTTTGGGTTATTTGGCTTACTTGGTTAAGGGTGCGGAAATGTTACCTCGAGTTAGTCCAGTTGACATGCACATTGAATATGACGATGGTGTTTTTGATGGCAAAGCCACAATGTTTCTAATTGGTTTAACTAATTCAATTGGTGGTATGGAACAAATTGCCCCTAATTCAGTTATTGGTGATGGAACTTTCTCTTTGATTATTGTTAAAGAAACTAATTTAAGAGATTTAGTTCATTTAATTGCTTTAGTCCTAAATGGTGGTCGTCACGTTTACAATCCTAAGGTTATTTATACTAAAACTAAACGAATTTCTGTTCATGCAAATGATGAAAGTCGCTTGATGGTTAACCTTGATGGTGAGTACGGTGGGGATGCACCAATGGAATTTATCAATTTGCATAATCATTTGAACATTTATGCTAATGTTGACTCAATTCCGCTTAAAGCACGTGATACTCCAACGCTTAGTGAAAAAGATGCTGGCGAGAAGATTATCGAAGAAGAACGAAATCTTGACAATAAGAATAAAAATAAGAAATAAAAAAGAAATTGGGAGTGTATCAGTTTTGAACACTTCTTTTTTCTATGTATAGGTGAAAAATGGAAAAACCAAACTTAAAAAAGAATCAAAAATTAGATTTAGATATTCAAGACTTATCATATGAGGGTAAGGGTGTTGCTAAGGTTGATGACTTTACACTTTTTGTTGATAATGCTTTGCCTGGTGAAACAGTTAATGCTGTGATAACTAGAATCAATAAGAATTTCGGCTTTGCGAGAACTTTGAATGTTGTGAAGGAATCTCCTGATCGTGTTCATGATATTGATGCTGTTTATGCACAAACAGGAATTGCTCCATTGAGCCATTTGAAGTACGACAAGCAACTTGAATTCAAACGTAATCAAGTTGTAACTGACTTCAGTAAAATGGGCTTAAAAGACATTACAGTTAATCCAACTTTAGGTATGGAATCACCATTTAATTATCGTAACAAGGCTCAAGTACCTGTTCGTCAAGTTAATGGTAAGTTGACTACTGGATTCTATCGTCGTCGTTCACATGACCTAGTACCAATGGAAAACTTCTTGATTCAAGATACTAAGATTGATGAAGAAATCATCAAGGTACGTGATATTCTTCGTAAATACAAGGTTCGTGGCTATGATGAACAAAATCAAAAAGGTCAAATTAGAACAATCATGGTTCGCCGTGCTTACTTTACTAATGAAATGATGGTAGTTCTAGTTTCAAGAACTCGTGATATTTCACATTACAAAGATATTGCTAAAGAAATCATGGATAATCCAGAAGTTAAGTCATTGTACTTGAATGTTAATTCAAAAAATACCAACGTTATTTTCGGTCAAGAAATGACCTTATTAGCTGGTAAGAAATATATTGATGATAAGATCTTAGGACACAAATATCGTATTTCGCCAAGATCTTTTTACCAAGTAAATCCAGTTCAAACACAAAACCTTTATCAATTAGCTATTGATAAAGCTGAATTGACTGGTAAAGAAGAAGTAGTTGATGCCTATTCAGGTATTGGTACAATCGGTCTTTCATTGGCTAACAAAGCTAAACACGTTACTGGTATTGAAGTAATTGAGGACGCCGTTAAAGATGCCGATCAAAATGCTAAATTGAATGGTATTGAAAATGCTGACTTCGTTGTTGGTAAGACAGAGGATGTTTTGGATGAGTGGGCTAAAAACAAGATGTCAGTTGATGTCTTGATGGTTGATCCTCCACGTAAAGGTTTGGCAAATTCATTGATGGACTCATTAAAGAATATCAAACCAAAGAAGATCGTTTATATCAGTTGTAATCCAGCAACTCTAGCACGTGATCTATCATTGTTAAGTGATACATATAACATTGGTGATGTAACACCAGTTGATATGTTCCCAATGACAAATCACATTGAAAGTGTTGTTGCTTTGACAAAGAAGTAGAATGTTCCATATTCTCAATTCTTGTTTGAGATAATTTTTTTAAAAGGTGTCCATATCAATCGAACTTAAACGGTTAATATGAACACCTTTTTTGCAATCATATTTAATCAGCAAATTTATTCATAAAAAGATAAAACTCGTGTAATATTTGACTGAGGAAATTCTTGAATTAGGGATGATAAGATGAATTATATAATCGGTATCGGTGCCATAGCTTTAGGCATTTGGCAGTTAATAGTTTCTAAGCAGTATTTTGATAATATGAAAAAACAGTCAACACCAATGATATTTTCATTGATTGCGGTAATTTTTAGTATGCTTTTTGGAGCTTTTGCCATTGTTTTTGGTGTTCTTCGGATCTTTCACTAACGTTAATCGGTAAAAATGCTACGTTCATAAGTATTTTATGTTTCACTTATTATTTCTGAAATATAATGTCTTCATGATCAAGAATCGAGGGAACATTATGGAAGAATTTATATTGGATCGTAATACAATTTTTTTAGGTGATAATTTAAGAGAATGTCGTAAGCAACGTAATTTATCAGAACGTGAAGTATCAAAAATGTTGCATGTAGATATTACGACCATATCCAAATATGAGCATAATACTAGAACTCCCGATATTTATATGATGATGCGATTTGCCGATGTTTACGGTGTTAGTCTGGATACTTTGGTTGGCAGATAAAGCTGTTTCAAAAATTTAAATAGTAATTAAATAAGCCTCTCATTTAGAGTTTGTAAAATACTCTGAATGGGAGGCTTTAATCGTTTTTAGACATTAATTTAATTAGTTCTTTGTTTTTTCTGAATGAAACTTCACAGGTTGAACCGTCGATAAAGGATAATATTCTGGTCTTGCTGTCGTAGTTAATAGTATTGTCGAGGTTGACTAGGAATCCTCGATTGCAACGAAAGAGATTAGGATAATCTTTTTCAAAAGTATTTAATGAACCATTGAATTCAGCTAATTGGTATTTGGTAATGATGAAAATTCTTCCAGGTACATCTTTGTTAGTGTAAAGCATAATAACATCATCCATTAAAATTGAAAAATAACGACTTCCGATTTTGTAATCTAATACGTTTTTTGATAAATGATTATACTCGCGCAATTCATGTTGAGTTTTCTGGATATCATCAGTGATACTCTGTTTGATGTTTTCCAGACCATTATCTTTTAAAATGTAATCCATTGGGGCAATTTTTCGTTCTAATGTCGTTAAGGATAATTCGTCATGAGTTGTTATGAAAACTATCTGTGAGAGTGGAGAATTTTGACGAACTTTCTCGGCTATTTTTAAACCGGCAATTTTATCATTCAAAATTTCCATATCTAAAAAGTAAAGTGCTTGTTTTTTTGGATTATATTGATTGAGAAAATCAGTGGTAGTTCCAGCAACTACTTCTAAAAACATATTAGCGTCGTTAATTAAAATACCATTGTGAATGAATTCAGCGTATTTATTTCGTTGTAGTTCGTTGTCTTCTAGTAAGTAAATGGGATACATTCAGTTACCTCCAACAATAATTAGTGTCATCATAAGATGACCATGGATAGTTTTGGTTTCTAAATAAAGATTGTCAGATTCATTGATTAGTTTTCTGACATTGGCTAAACCGAAGCCTGAATGATTTTTTTTGGTCGAATAGCCACTTTGGAAAATATCTTTCAGGTTAATATTTTCATTTAATGGATTATCGATTGTAATCTCAGTAGTATTTTCAGTTTGGGTAATAGCACAAGTAACCTCTTTGTCGGCAATCTCTTCAACATACTCAAATGCATTGTCGATTAGAATACCTAGAATACGGATGATAATTAGAACTTCATTTTTAAATTGATAATGCTCCTGACTCAATTCTAGATGAAAATCGATTTGACGACTTTTAGCAATAAAGAATTTCTGAATGATTAGGCCACGAATTAGATCGTTGTCGATAGCTTGAGCCTGAGAAATATTACCTCGACTGACTAAGGACATTTCGCTTTTTTCCTTAGTGATATCGCGATAATAATCCTTCAATTCTTGAGAATCACTTTGATCAATAATCGGCTTGATAGCTAACATGATGTTTTGAAAGTCGTGTTTAAATTTTCGAAGTTCAGTGTACTGTTGTTGCACACTAGTTAGATATTCATTTAGTTGTTTATTGTAAGTTAATTTTTCCCGAGCTTCATTTTGAATCGCAATCGCATGAACGAAGACGGTCAACTGATAGTAAGCGAAGATCAAAAGGATGGAGAAAATTAGAATTAAGCTGGCTTGAATAGTAGCCGTCACGGATTGGAGATCACTAATGATCATAATAACCATGAATGAAATAAAGATTCCCAGTGATAAGACTAAAACACGTTTTCCTAGATGATACTTTTCAATTTGAAGCCATAATTTAATGGTTTGATAACGAAAATGTTCGAAAACTAAGATAACGATGAGTAGATAGAGCAAGTTGATGACTAAAGAAATTGGAATAAAGTACTCTTGATAAGTTTCCAAAAGAGTTAAGCGCCATTGGTTATAAGCAATGAAAAAGAGAATTCTAGCTGAGTAGGTTCCCAAACTAAATAGAACCAATTCAATATTGGCCGCCATGATCAAGGAAATTGAGTTTTGCATATTGGCTCGATATTTTTTAACGCACCAATTAAAAATCAAAATGGCACCAATAAAAAAGAGTACAAATAGTTCATCAAAAAATAAACCGATGTAACCAAAGACTAAAGCCAAGGCTATATCGGCAAGAAAAAATCTGAGTGAAAATTTTCTAATAAAATAATGTTTTAATTGTAAAATTGCGAACAGCATAAAAAAGTTTGCAATCCATTCAAGTTGCCAGTCTATATATACCATAAACTCATTGTATTTAAAAAAACGGCTTAATACAAGAATTATTGCGAGGCAATGGCACTTTGTTTACTATCGGGTGAATTAGGATTGTAGACACCGTTACCGATTATATATTGATGAAAGATGGTAATAAATTGGTTACTAGCAATCATATCAGAGTGTTGTGCTTTGTTACCGGTTAAAGTGATCAATGTATAGTGCTTTGCCTGACTTTCATAAATATATTTACCAGCATCAACACTTCCTAATGGTACGATGCCATCATCAGAATATAATTGAGTCCCGGCGATGGAATAATAAGTCATATTATTAGGTATTTTATCCCGTTTTTTAATTAGATCATTGAGCATTTGCGTGTGGTTGGAGGTGTTTTTTTCTTCAAAGTTATAGGGTGTTCCAACGGTTAATAGTTGGTTGATATTTAAGTTAGAGTCATTGAAATCGTTCTCTAAGAACATCGTCCAAATTAGTCCACCATTGGAATGACCTAAAGCATTGAAACTGTTGAAACGATAGCGTTTCTTAATAGCATTGAATGCAATATTGAACCAACGAGCCTGCTTCTTAATATTGGAATAGCCGTCTTCGTTATTTTGAAAACCGACAACAAAGAAAGGCTGTGTGTCATTAGCTCGAATTTTACCGCTATATGTAATTGAATCATCAGTGTGAACGGTTAATTTTAAGATACTGTGGTGTTCACCATACTTATTATTGATGGTTTTAACTAAATCATCGAAACGGTTGGCAGAAGCGCTACTACCAGGAATCATGATGATTGGTGTCATTGGTGAATTGTAACGACCGGCCAAAGTTGTAACATTCTTTCGCGTCCAAATGTAAGATGGAATTCCTAAAATAATAAAGAATAGCAGCATAGCGATTAAGTATTTGAAATTTTTATTTTTTCTTAAAGTACGTGTGTGCATCAGTTAGCACCTTCTTCAAGACTCAAATTATCAAAGTCCTTAACTTTAATGGCCATTTTGACAAAGGGAATATAAATATAAACGGAAATTATGATAGCTAAAATGGAGAATATTAAGGCCTGCCAGCTACCATTTGTCCCAATGAAGGCAATTGACCCGGAGTTCCAATCGGCACAGGATAGACGCTAGGGGGCATTAAATGTAATTGAATTGCTAAAGCTGCCATGGTCATATTAGCAATAGGTGCCAAGATAAAAGGAATCAGAAAAATAATGTTGAAAAGTATTGGTATTCCGGTCATGAGACCACTACTAATGTTGAAAAGACTGGGAATAATCGCCCAACGTGCGACTGTTTGAAAATCTTCATCTTTAGCAACTATCAGAATAGCAATGATCAATCCTAGAACAGCACCAGTTCCGCCGAAAGTCGCGAAAGCATGATAGAGAGCCGAACTAGTAAAGGGATTGGGAGCATTCCAAGCGGTGTGTTTATTTAAAGCATAGTTTAAGTTAACGGTTGAAAGAGTGTCCATTTTTTCAGTGCCAGCAGATGAATAAGTGCCGGACCAACCAAAGAATGACATAACCAAAGTATAAATAGAAAAAATAAAAGTTTTGAATAGTTGACCTAAAGGACTTTTTGAGGTGTACTCGGAAGCAAGCGCATTAATGTAATTGCCAGGAGCTTCGGCATAGTAGGTGACGTTGATTAGAGTACTAAAGAGCATCGCAATTAGCAGTGAAATAACGATTGGTTTAGCAGAAATAAAGGAACGCTCGATAACACTTGATGCGCCGCCCAGTTTGGCATAATCAGGTACGGGACGACTGGTCTTTTTAAAAATCCAGCCGATGAATATTCCTAAAATAATGGCTAAAAGTAAGCCGTGCATGCCTAATATTTGTGGATGAAAAGAAAATATTTGAACTTTGGAATAACTGTAATCGATAATCAATAGAGCACTCATAGCGGTGATACCGGCCAATTGATCATCACGATTGAAATGTTTGGCGGTATATTTGGCAGCTCCGAAGATAGCAATCACTGAGATCCAACCTAAAGATAAGTTGTATAAACCGGTAGTAATATTATCAATTTGCCGATAAATAAAGTCGTTACTCAAGTCAGGAAAGACATCGGTTAAAAAGCCTTCCTTACCAATAACGACAGTTTGAATTATTTTGACAAAACTTCCAAATAGGGCAAAGGGAAAGATCAAAAGTAATGTACGTTGGATTACACGGTAGATAAAAAATTTTTGAAGCTTAAGAGTTCCCAAAATTAATTTTTTTTCGAGTTTATTATTGAATTGAATTTTCATAAGAAAACACCTGCATTGACCGTTATATATATCAGGAAAAGTATAACGCAAATAAAAAAAGCCGCCATCATAGCGACCTCTTTTTATTGAAATAATGAATATAATAAACTGGTAAACCTAGTAAGGTAATTCCAATTCCCATTGCAGCTAAACCGGGTTGACGGAATAAAGTGGAAATAATGATATAGGCTCCACCAGCTAAGGCAATAATTGGTGGTATTGGATAAAAATTGATTTTATAAGGACGTGTTAGTTCAGGTTCTTTCTTTCTTAAAATGAAGACACCAATGAACATCATTACTGAAAAAATCCACATAACGAAAACTAACATATCAGTTAAGTAATCGAAACTACCCATAAAGATCATGGCAATAGCAATAACTGTTTGTACTAAGCCGGCATTAGCTGGAACACGTGTATTCTTAGTTAATTTACCAAAGAATTTTGAAAAGACGATTTCATCATCAGTTCCTAGAACATAAGGAACGCGTGCACCGGTCATTGTATAGCCATTAACTGATCCGAAGACGGAAATAAGGATACCAATGGTAACAATTTTTCCACCAACTTCACCGAAGATACGAATAGCAGATTCGGAAGCAGCATTTTGATTACCGGGAATCAAATGGAATGGCAGTTCTTTGATAAACACAAAGCTGATTAGAACGTAAATTAATGTAATAGCGAATAGTCCTACGATGATTGACTTAGCTAAATCCTTTTCAGGACGTTTCATTTCACCAGCTAGACTACCAACATTCATCCAACCATCAAAGGCAAACATAGTTGCTAATAGTCCGCCACCCAGCGAAGACCAAAAGTTAGCATGACTACCGGAAGTGATTGGAAAAAGTGAAATGGAATTGCTTGAAGGTGTGAAAATACCTACGATAATAATTAAAGCGATGGGAATCAATTTAGCAATTAAAGCAACTGTTTGAATTGTGGCACCAACTTTAGCTCCTAGTAGATTAACAAGATAAAGAAAGATGGCTAATGAAATGGCAATCGGTATTTGCCAAGTAGAAGAAATGTTACACAAATTCATAACTTGTGTGGCAAAAATGATTGATAGAGCGGAAATTCCTGCTGGATAATAGATAACTGATTGTGCCCAAGCAAGTAGAAAAGCTGGAACTTTTCCATAAATATATTCGATGTATTTGTAAATTCCGCCAGCAACTGGAATAGCTGAGGCTAATTCAGCAACTGTCAATCCAGCGTTGATAGTGATAAAACCAGCAAGCAACCAGACAAAAATGGTTAAACTAGCGCTTCCGGTGGCTGCGGTGACACTAGAGATCTTGAAGAAAACTCCACCACCGATAACGAGCCCCATTACCGTTGATAGTGCTGGAAAGAAACCAAGGTCTCTCTTCAGACTGAATTTATCTGTTTTCTCGTTCATAAAGCAAAACTACCCCCTCAAATGGTTTAAACTGCAATTATATACCATATTGATAGAATTCAGGTACTTTTTTAGTAGTAATTGCGCTTACATATAAGTAAAATTAAGGCGAGGTGATTTTATGATAAATTTAGGAATAATTGGAACAAATTGGATTACAGAACAATTCGTTAATGCGACAGATGAGACGAAAGCTTTTTCGTTAACACATGTCTATTCCAGAACTGAAGTTAAGGCAGATAAGTTTATTGAGGATCTTCAAAAGAAGAATATTGCTATTAGTACGGATTTAGAAAAATTTTTTAGTAGTGATGACTTTGAAACTGTTTATATTGCTTCTCCAAATGGTTTACATTTCCAACAAGCCAAGATGGCTTTAGAACATGGAAAAAATGTTATTGTAGAAAAACCTAGTACTTCTACTGTTAGAGAATTCACAATTTTAGATGATCTGGCACATGAAAAAGGACTTTTCTTATTTGAGGCTGCACGTCATATTCACGAACCTATCTTTAAAAAGATTCAAAACTATGTTGAAGACAATTATGATGAATTGAGTGGAGCTACATTTTCTTATATGAAATACTCTAGCCGTTATGATGATTTTAAGGCTGGAAATTTGCCTAACATCTTCAATCCTAAATTTTCAGGTGGAGCTTTATATGATTTAGGTGTCTACACTGTTTATGATGCCGTTGTACTATTTGGACAACCTGATTCTGTAAAGTATGTTGCTGAAATACTTTCATCAGGTATAGATGGAAGCGGAAGTTTGACATTAAAGTATCCTAAGTTTGATGTTAATATCTTGATCGGTAAAACTAAGAATTCATACACTGATTCAGAAATATATTTTGATAAAAAAACTTTATTGATGGACAGTGGTGGTGACATTACTCATGTTCAATTAGCCGATGATAATAAGAATATAACAACTATTCCAACTGTTAAGAGTGAGAACCCAATGGACTCTGAGGCAAAAGAATTTGCACGAATTATGACTGAAAATGATCAAGAAACTTATGAAAATCTCTTGAAGTACGCTAGAATTGTAAATAGAATTCTAGAACAAGCCCGGACAAGTGCAGGACTTGTTTTTGGAGCAGATGAGGATAAGTAAAGTGGAAATACCAAAATTATATCAAGATTATTTTAAACAAAATCAATTTAGTGCATTAACTAAGATTCAAGAGGCCGTCTATCTACCTTTCAAAGAGGGCAAAGACTTTGTTGCCATGGCACCAACTGGTTCCGGTAAAACCTTGGGCTTTGTAATGCCAATGTTAGAAACCTTAGTACCAAAAGATGGATTGCAAGTGTTGATTTTAGAACCTTCTCAGGAACTGGCAATGCAAGTTAGAGATGTTATTCAACCGCTAGCTAAATTAGTAGACTGTAAAGTACAGGCAATTACTGGTGGCGCTAATCCCCAACGTCAGTTGAAAAAGTTGAAAGAAAAGCCAGAGATTATCGTTGCTACCCTAGGACGATTAAATGAATTAACACAGGCTCGTAAGGTGAAATTAGGCAAGTTAAACACTGTTATTGTGGATGAAGCCGATGAAATGTTGAACGAATCAAAATTGGAAACGGTCCGTCAAACAATTGCGCAAATGCCAGCTGATGTTCAAATGACTTTCTTCTCAGCTACTGGTAATGAAATCTTTAAAGATATGCATAAATGGTTTGGACAAGATTTCGATATTATAGATCAACGTAATGATACTACCTATACAGCAGGGATTAAGCATTACTTTATTGATGCTAATAGTGAATTTATCAAAAATGCATTAGTTCGTGAGTTGGCTCATAACAAGAAATTCTTGGGAATAGTTTTTTTCAATAACTCTCGTTCGTTACATAAAGCTATCAGTGATTTGAATCATAACAAAACTAATTTTGTATCTTTAGATAGTAAAATGTCATCACAACAACGTAAATCAGCGATTCAACTCTTTTCTACTAAAAAAGTTAATTTGTTGTTAACAACTGATGTGGCTGCTCGTGGAATGGATATTGACAATATCACAACGATTGTTAATTATATGGTTCCTAGGGATGAAAATGAATATGTTCATCGTTCTGGTAGAACCGGTAGAATGGGTAAGAGCGGTATTGTGCTTACTTTTGGTAATAGTCATGATTTGAAGAACATGCGTGAATTTACTAATGTTGAAATAAATAAGGCTTACCTCAAGAGTGATGGCACACTCTCTAATAAACCTGTTGCTCGTAAAAAGACTGTGGTTGGTCATAAGGATAAACCTAAGACTAAGAAACGGTTACGTGATCAAAAAAATAAAGGTAAGCGTCATAATAATAAATAAGCTTTTTTGCAAGCTTGGTTGTTATGGAGTTAGGTATTGTAAAATTTAAATAATTAAATAAGAGCAGTCTCTATTAAGAAATTCAAGTACATAGTATATGTCTTGAGTACTTAATAGGGACTGCTTTTTTTGAACGGGTAAACGGTTCTATTTATCATTTTCCAGTATTGAATAATTATGCATGTGAGATATAATTTTCTTATAGACGTTTTATTGGTTAATTAAGATTTGGTCCCTTGGCCCAGTTGGATAGAGCAACTGCCTCCTAAGCAGTAGGTCCCCGGTTCGATCCCGGGAGGGATCATTGTTTTGAGTATATGAAAAATATTGGAGATGAATTTAGTAATCGAACGATTAACAGATTTACCCAATATTGGTAAGGTTTTAAATGAACAATTGTCTAAAATTGATGTAACTGATGCGGCTACTTTGAAGAAGTTGGGAAGTCAACAAACTTTTTTGAAATTAAAGTCTTTAAAGGCACCAGATAGATTCTATTGTATTCAAATGTTGTATTCTTTGGAAGGCGCCATTCAAGGTGTTTCTTATACGAAGTTGCCTTCTGAAAGGAAAACAGAACTTTTAAATTTTTTTAGAAAAAATAGTTAAATTACTCATGTCTAGTGAATTAGATGTGAGCTTTTTATTATTATAAAGAGGTTAAATTATGAAAGAAATTAAATGTAGCGATACTTTATCTATTAGCAATCATCGTGTATTTTCATCTGATTTAAATGAACACGGAACTGTATTCGGTGGTAAAACTTTAATGATTGTTGACGATAATTCTTCGATTTCGGCTTCACGACTAGCTCGAATTGAGACGGTCACAGCATCGATTGATCAGGTTAATTTTATTTTGCCATTTGGGTTACAGGATTCGATGTGTACGGAATCTTATGTTTCTGGGGTAGGTAGAAGTTCAATTGAAGTATTTACAAAGATTATCGGTGAACATTTGAAAACAGGAAAACGCTTTTTGGGATTGACTTGTTTTTCTACTTTTGTCGTAACAGATGAAGATATTTTTTTGCCAAGAATTGTTCCTGATAGTGCAGAGTCCGAATATGTTTGCAGTGACTACCATGAGCGTCAGGGTGAACGTTTCAAAAAATTATTGGGGCAAGAAGGATTTAATAAAAATATTAGTTTGCAATTTCCATGGCAAACAAAAAAAGACGCAGAATAATATCTACGTGGTTCTTTCTTAAACTTGGTTGTAACTAAATATGAACTAATATAGTTGAAATATGTTGTTGTCCGCAAAAAAAATCTGTGGGCTACTGAAACGTGGTGGACACAATTTTTTACTATCGACTAGTCCTTTAGTTCTAGTATTTTTAATCTACGAATCTAGAAACTTTAAGTCAAAAAAGCGGTCTCCATTAAGTATTCAAGATATATCCTTTACTTGAATTTCTTAATAGAGGCCGTTTTTTATATTCGAGAAATAATTGATTTAATTAGTTTCCGTAGTTAGGATTTCCTCTCGCAGAGATTGAAAATCTTGACTTGAGAAAGATTTGTTCAGTGATTTATTGACCACTTCAGAGGCTTCTTTAAAGTGTTCAATACCGGATTTGGTAATCTTTAGGCAAACCTCTTTTTGATTATCGTCACTGTGATAACGAATGATTGGTTTGCAATCCTTATTTTCTAACCGTACAGCCATTCGTGAGACAGCCGCCGCACTTAATTTGAGTGAATCTTTAATTTCGAGCAAACTAGCTTTGGAGTCATATTGATCGTAGAGGTAGTGCAAAAAGCTGAATTCAACAGGTGACAAATCATATTTAGCTAATACTTTTTCCAATTCCATTTGGACGTCATTTTCAAAATGTTTCATGTTTAACCAAGTACATAGATTCGAAGTATGATTCATATTTATCACCCCTAACGTTAGATATTAACTTTTATGTATTATGGAACAAATCAATTGCTTGCGCAAGAAAATAATTTTTATCGAGGGATCGTTTGTTAAATCCACGATGTCAGCTTTTTGCTATACTAATCGTAAATAAAAAAATAGTTGAGGGGATATAAATGAGTTTTTATTCGTATCAATATTTAGTGGAACATAACAATGAACCGAATTTTTTATTCATTATAGGAGTTCTAATACTTGCAACAGCTATTTTTATAACTAGTTACTTGTATTTTAAAAATCGATCTGACAATAAATATCGTGATTTGTTGATTATCTTTGGCTTGGGAATTTTTTTGTTTATTGGTATTAATTACAATAATTATGAACAACAGTTGGATATCAATAATAAAACTAATCAAACTTTGGGCTTGATGCAATCTGTTGCTAAAGATAAAAAAGTTTCGAAGAATAAACTGTATTCCAATAGTTCTAGTTTGACAGAAGGAATGTTGATTAAAGCGGGCAAGGATATTTATCGGGTTAGTTTCGATAATAATTTGAGTAGTTATACACTTTCAAAGGCCAATATAATTAGCTCACAAAAAATACAATTGATAAAAAAATAGGTGGCATAATGGTATTACAATACGGTGATTTGACTTTAAAATTTATTATAGGTTTTTTATTCATGGTCTTGCAGATCAATCTGTTTGGACGAGGGAATATTGCTCCGACAAGTGCAATTGATCAACTTCAAAACTATGTCCTTGGTGGAATTGTTGGTGGTATGATTTACAATTCCAGTATTACGATTCTACAATTCACTTTGGTCTTGTTGATCTGGACATTGGTAGTCTTTGTTGCTAAATTTTTGACTAATCACAATAACTTCTTTAAGAAGGTTATCGAAGGTACTCCACAGATAATTGTGAAAAATGGTCATATTGATGTTAATTTGGCTTTGAAAAATGGTTTGTCAGCTAATGACCTATCTTTTAAATTGCGTCAGGCAGGAGTTTTGGATGTTAGAAATGTTAAACGTGCTGTCTTTGAACGTAATGGACAGTTAACGATTATTTTAAAGGATGAAGATAGTTTTAAATATCCATTGATTTTGGATGGCAAGATCGATATGGAAGAGTTATCAACATCGGGTAAGGATGAAGCTTGGGTTGAAGAAGAATTACAAAAACGCCATCTGAGTGTGTCAGAAGTTTATATGGCTAATTATATTAATGGTGAACTAGTTATATATAGATATTAATTTTTTTAGGTTAGCCAAAATTTCGTTTTAATGTGAAGACAACTGTATTAGAATGAAAGTGTAATAACATTTGGTGGTGATAAATATGGCAAGTGGTTCTAAGGCTTTCTCATTGATCATGCTAATTTTTTATGCAATTTTATTGTATTTTGTCTTTGCTGATAAGAACATGATAGCTATGTATATGATGGCTATCGGTATGTTTGTTGAGGCTTTAGTAAATTGTGTTTGTACGTTTCAATCAAAAACTAAATAGGGTGGCGATTATAAATGTCAGAAACAAAAGTTTACAATAATTATTTCTTTGATGAACCAGTATTTGATTTACACGATGGAGGTTATGTTCCATTAGAAAAAGTGGATATGCCTGATCATCCATTGAATATTCCTGCTGCTTTGAAGCCAGACAAGGTAGAAGGAAATGATGTTTATTACACGATTACAGCACAAGAAGGTGAAACACAGATTTTACCTGGTGCTAAAACTAAGACATGGGGCTATAACGCTTCATTATTAGGTCAAACAATCGTTTTAAAGCAAGGTGTTCACTATCATGTGCATCTTGTTAACAAATTACCAGAAGTTACTACTTTCCATTGGCATGGACTAAATGTTACTGGACCTATCGTTGATGGTGGTCCACATGCTCCGGTTTATCCAGGCGGCAGTCGTGATATTGACTTCACTTTGGATCAACCTGCTCAAACTGATTGGATTCATCCACATCCATGTCCAAATACAGCTCGTCAAGTTTGGAACGGTTTAGCTGCAGCGGTCGTAGTAACTGATGATGAAGAAGCTAAATTGCCTTTCCCACGCAATTATGGTGTTGATGATATTCCAATTATTTTGCAAGATAGAAGTTATCATGACAATCAATTAGATTATAAGAAGGATTATGATATTGATGGTACTTTGGGTAAATATGCTTTGGTCAATGGTACGATCAATGGTGTCTTTGATGTAACGACTCAACGAGTTCGTTTAAGAATCTTGAATGGTTCTGATCGTCGTGAATGGCGTCTTCATTTTGATGATGATCATGGGTTTACTCAAATTGCTTCAGATGGTGGTACTTTACCAGAACCAGTTAGATTGACTAAGTTAATGTTAACTTGTGCTGAACGTGCTGAAGTTATTTTGGACTTTGGTGATAAGAAGCCGGGTGACGTAGTTACTCTAATGAGTGATGATATGCCAATTATGAAATTCAAAATTGGTCAATATGTTCCAGATGATGTAAAGCTTCCAGAACATCTAACAACAATCGATGCTCCAGAAGTAACACCTGGACTACCTGTTACTCGTACAGTTATGTCAGGAATGGACGATCAAGTTAGACTTGATGGTAAACTCTTTGATATGCAAAGAATCGACCGTCGTCAAAAGATTGGTGACACTGTCCTCTGGGATGTTGTAAATACCAATGATATGGATGGTGGAATGATTCATCCATTCCATATGCATGGTTGTCAATTCCTTGTTATTAGTCGTAATGGCAAAGAACCATATCCTAATGAACATGGTTGGAAAGATACTGTGGGTGTTAATGCTGGTGAAACAGTCAGAATTGCTGTTCAATTTACTAAGTTTGGTGTTTACATGTATCACTGCCATATTCTAGAACATGAGGATACGGGTATGATGGCACAGATTGAGGCTTATGATCCTAATCATGAACATAAGTATCATTTATTAAGTATGGATGAAATGAATCACCCAAAGAATAAATAAAGTCTCATTGACAACGTTTTCAGTCTAATTTAAACTAATTCTTAGTAATTAGGCTGTAAGTAAATAGACAATACCAATTACAAAGTTGGCATTGTCTATTTTTATTTTGGGGGATATGAGATTGGAAGATAATAGTTTTAAGAAGCGGTTAGGATTCCTAATTTTTGCAATTGTATTGGATGCTTTTGCTAATGCACTAATGATTGACAGTAATATGGGAAGTGCCGTGTGGACGGCCTCAGCAGTCAATATTTCGACGTTACTACATACTAGTTATGGAACAACGTTGTTTATCTATGCTGTTATTGTAACGATTGTTAATCAACTGTTATTAGGAAAATTTGATGGTCATATCTTTGTTTCTAATTTACTGTTCTCATTACCATTTAGCTATTTAGTTGGTTTTTTCAGTGACATTTTAAATCCACTCAATTTAAATTATCTTCCTATATATTCACGTTTCTTGGTTGATTTATTAGGTTTGATTTTTGTTTCAATGGGAACTTCAATTTATCAAAGATGTAATTTAATACAACATCCTAATGATGAAATGGCCTATCTATTGAGATTCAAATATTTACATGGTTCAGCCGGATGGGGACAGTTAGTTAGCTATACACCGCCAGTGATCATCATGATAATTTGTTTCATATTGACAGGACATATCTTGTCAGTTGGTATTGGAACTATTTTGGCGATGTTCTGCCAAGGTATAATTATTGGAATATCGGATAAAATAGTTGTTCCTTCGTTGAAGCATCATTACTCATTTTAATTGTTATAAAAATGATATTTTAAAAATAATATAAGTTATTAAAAAAAGAGGCGAATTTTATAATCAAGTTAGCCACTTTAGAAAAATGACAAAATAAAAACACC
>NZ_AZES01000079.1 GCF_001434985.1 Companilactobacillus paralimentarius DSM 13238 = JCM 10415
ATGGTCTAACTGTTAACTTGAACCGCCATCAACTTGATTTGACGAACAGCCAAATATATCAGGTTTGATGTGAACACTCTTTTATTTTAAATCTAGGTATAATCTTTTAACTTTAACGATTACTGCCTTCTTTATTTTCATTTGGTTTATGTTCATAACCTTCGTCAAAGAGTGTCACGATAAAGGTTGTACCCTCGTTCTCTTTACTCTTAACTTCAATCTCTCCACCATGATTTTCAATCAATTGATGGACAATTGATAATCCTAAACCAGATTCTCCGTATTTACGGTTCTTTCGTGAAGGATCAGCTTTATAATAACGATCCCAAATATTCTTGACTTGATCTTCTGACATCCCTATTCCGGTATCAGAAACAGTAAAGACGGAGGCATGGCGCTCTTCTTCACGAGTTCCACTGACAAAAATCTTGCCATCATTAGTAAACTGAATAGCATTTTGAATAATATTGAACATGACTTGAACAAACCGATCGTAATCGGCGAAAGTCTTTAATTCACCATCATACTTCTTCAAAATCAATTCATCACCAGATCCAGCAGCCTTCTTATTCAATTGTGAAGTAATATCAGTCAAAGGTTTATTGGCATCAAAGACTCGCTTAGCCATAGTGATCTGGTTAGTCCTAATCTTTTCGTAATCCAAATTCTCATTAACCAATCTAATCAGACGTTTGGTTTCATTACGCATTAACTGAATACTTTGACCTTTAGACTCTTCCGGAATAGCATCATAGGCCAATCCCTCTAATAGTCCATTAATCGTCGTTAGCGGCGTTCTCATTTCATGCGATGCATCAGCCATGAATTCCTTCCGTCGTTGTTCTTGACGCTTAATTTCAGTATCTGAGGCTTCTAGAGACTTAACCATTTGGTTAAAGTCCTCTGCCAAATCATCTAACTCATCACGGCCCTTACTTTCAATATGAACCGAGAAATCGTTATTAGCAACTTTCTTGGTCGCACTACGTAAGCGGTTGATACGATTAACTTGATATCTAGACAATAAGAAACTCAAAATAATTGCCGCCAATAGCGAAATCAAAAGTGCGAAGTATAGACGACTATTGATCTCACCAATATTAGTCTGCAATTCTGAAACATCTGATCCTGCCCAAACAGCCGCAATCAGCTTCCCATTTTGAAACCACGGCGTCAGGACATAAACATAACTTCGATTATCGTCCTTTCGCAGTCGGGGATTGCCTTCAGTATCCTGTAATTTTTGCACATTTCGGATTGTTTTACCTTGTTTAAGCTTCTTCCAGTAAGAGTCTTTCAAATGTAATTTTACATTAGTTGGTGGTGTTGGATAGACTTGGTCGTTGTTATAGTCAAAAATAGCAAATTGCACATTTCTCTCTGACAAAACTTGTTCAACCGTTCGAATATTGTCACCAGTAATATTATGAATCTGCCCCGTTTTAGGGTCAGTCTTCAAAGCAATCTTCTCCAGATTACCAGCGTAGCTTTCCAGACTCTTATAGGTCCGATTATATTCCCAGCTAGTTGAGGCACTCGTAACCGAATATAAAATGATCCCCAAGGTCGTTAAGATAACAATCAAAAAGCTCAGCATATTTTGGTAAATTAATTTCATTATGCCTCAGCCCTTGCAGTAGTATCATCAAATTTGTAGCCCACGCCCCAAACTGTTTCAATAACTTGTGGACCTACTTTTTCAATTTTTTGACGTAATTTTTTGATATGGGCATCGACTGTTCTTTCTTCTCCAAAATAGTCGTAATCCCAAACTAATTCTAGTAATTGTTCACGTGAGAAGACTTGCTTAGGCTTGCTAGCTAGAGTCTTCAATAAGTCAAATTCCTTTGGTGTCAAATCGGGAATTTCCTTATCATTCAAATAAGCTTCACGCGTGCTGGAGTTGAGCTTAAAGAAACCAGTATTGATGTCGAACCCATCTTCTGCTTCTTCCACCGTTGCATTGACATTTTTGCTCTCAGATAATTTTTCAGCCATATTTTCGTCACGTCTGTGAATTGCCTTCATACGAGCAATCAAAGTGATAGGACTGAATGGTTTTGTAACATAATCGTCAGCACCAAATTCTAGTCCCAATACTTGATCACTTTCAGTATCGCGAGCAGTTAACATAATAATTGGTACAGTTTTAGATACTTTACGAATTTCTTTAGCAACTTCCATTCCGTCTTTTCCCGGAAGATTCAAGTCTAGGGTGATCATATCCCAATCGTTAGGACTGGCGTTGAACATATCAACAGCTTCGTTACCATCATATGCAAAACTGGCATCCCACTTCTCTTTTTGGAAGAACATCCCCATCATCTCTGAAACAGATTTATTATCCTCAATCATTAATATTTTCATTAATATCACTCCATTATTTCTTGTAAAATTGTTAATATATTGTAAGTATACAAAATTTATTTAGGTTGGTGATCTTTTGCAAACAAATTATAAAGGAACTGTTTTCTTCGATCTCGACGGTACACTTCTAAACGCCCATTCAAAAATTGATGCAGACGTTGCACAAGCTACACGCGAACTCAAAGAAAATGGCTATTTACCAGTCGTTAATACTGGACGTGCTCCAATTGAAATTGATCCAGTACTTGACTCAACTGATATTGATACATATATTACCTTGGATGGTGCTTATGTCCAATCTCAAGGCAAAGTAGTTTACGAAAACAATATTAAACCAGACTTAATCGAAAAGCTGCTTAAACAGGCTGGAAAGTTTGGCGATACTGTCAGTGTACATTCAGCCGATCAATCATACCTTAACGCAGTTAATCCCTTCGTTGAAGGCTTTTACAAAAGTGTTCATTTGGAATTACCTGAAATCGACCCTGATTTTTACAAATCCAACAAAATCCCAATGATTGTTATCGTTACTGAAGGCGATGGCTCTAACTATCAAAAAGTCTTTGACGATCTTACTTTTTATAAGACTGGTCCTAGATCAGTTGATGTCGTCAACAAGGGTGTTTCTAAGATGAGTGGTATCAAGCATCTATTAAAAGAACTAGATCTTGAAGATAAGCCAACTTATGCTTTTGGTGATGGTAATAATGATCTACCAATGTTAGAATTTGCCGATTACAGTGTTGCAATGGGTAACGGTTTAGATTCAGTCAAAGCCATTGCTTCTTATGTTACCACTGAAAACGTTAATGGTGGTATCGTTAATGGTTTGAAACATTACAATTTAATTTAAAACAAAAAGAGGGTGATACTAACGTATCATCCCCTTTTTCACTTTTAAGCCAAAACAACAACTTTTCCCATCATATGTCCTGCTTCTACTAATTCTGTAGCAGCCTTAATATTATCAACATTTAAGCCATGGAAAACTTTAGTTACAGTCGATTTGATCATGCCACTATCCAATCCTTGTGCTAGTTTCTCTAAGTAAGCTCTCTGATCAGACATCGAAGCCAACTTGAACTTGGCCTTGGTAAACATCCATTCCCAAGCAAAGTCGACTGACTTTGACTTCAAATCACTTATCTGTGACTCACGCAAATTAGTGATTGTTGCAAAAGTGCCAAATGGCTTAATCAATTCTACGATTTCTTGCCAATGTGGGTCGTTGTCACTTAATCCAACAATGTAATCAACATTCTTAATTCCTAAATCGTGCACTTGCTTAATTAAATCATGATGATGGTTAACTACTAAATCAGCTCCCAAATCTTTAACCCATTTTACTTTTTCCGATGTTGAGGCTGTGGCAATGACTTTTAAGCCAGCCAAATGAGCTAATTGGGTAGCAATAGAACCGACACCACCAGCTCCGTTGATAATTAGGATTGTCTTATCACGATTATCAATAGCTGGATTGACATGTAATTTTTCAAATAATAATTCACTTGCTGTCAAAGTTACTAATGGCATGGCAACACTTTTTTCAATCGAGGCCTGTACAGGTGCATGGGCTACAATTCTCTCATCAATCAATTCATACTCTTGGTAAGAACCGTCACGAGTGTAATCACCTGCAAAGAAAACCTTATCCCCTACTTGGAAATTCTTAACAGATTCACCAATTTCTTCAACAATACCGTATCCATCGTATCCTAAAATTTTAGGATTCTTTAATTCAGTATTGATACCCTTACGTGTAGCAATATCAACTGGATTAACTGAAATACCTTCAATCTTAACCAGTAGATCTCTTCCAGTAGGTACTTCTTTGGTTTTATCAAATTCTAAAAAGCTGTCTAACTTATTATTAGTTACTCCAAATGCCTTCATAATCTAACCTTCTTTTTTATAGGTCCATTTTACAATAATGAAAAAATTAATTGAACCTTTGACCCCCTCATGACACAAAAAAAAAAAACATCTATCAGGTTCCGCAATATACGTTAATCCTGAATAGATGCTGTTTTAAATTATTTCGACAGTAGCACTAGTAATTCCGTATGAAGGAATCATACTATTTGGCATAGCCATATCGATTTGATAAGGATTATCATAAGCAAATGTTCCAGTATCATTAACAGTTCGATAGAAAACATCTCCTTGAGCTGTAGTGATTTTCAAGCTTGATCCACGCGGAATAACACTTAAATTCGTAGCAACTCCTGAATAACCCATATCCGATCCTAGAACTGCGGGATCGTAAAAACTAATTTTAAAAGTACCAACACTTTTACCAGCTGCCTGCATTTCCACAGGTGGCTCTGAAGCAGCTTGTGTAATAGCTTGTTGTGACTCTTCAACTTGTTCTGGTTGTGATTCTTGGACTGGTGCGTGATCAACATCCTGTTGCTTTTGCTTTGCTTGAGCTTGTGATGCAATCTCGTCCATATTTACATTTGGATCTTTTTCACTATTTTCGATTCCAGGCATAAACTCCTTATTACCCGACAATATAATTTTTTTATTCAGTTTATTGGCATTTTCATCGACCTTTTGGTTTGTTTCCAAATTAGTCAATGTTTTTCTAAAATCCGTTGCATTACTTGTTTGGTCTACTGATGCATCTGCAGCATAAGCAACTGTATATCCCATACCCCCAGTAACGATCAAACTAATGATAAGTAGTGCTTCTAATTTAATTTGCTTTAACAACTAATCTCTCCCCGGTTTTTCGTTTACCAGAGGAAACTATACAAGACGAATATTGCAATCATATTACAAGCAGAATAAAAAAAATCAGTTTGAAGCTATTTTTGTAATGTTTCTGTAATCAAACTCATATTATTGTAATTAATATAATGCATTTTGCGTAGTTATACAATTGTCGACAAATTGTAAACATCTTCTCAATCTTTTTGCAATCGTTTTCCTTCGAAAAAAATATTTTTGTTTGCGAGAACAAATATTTGTTGATTATTCTTTTTTATGATAATTTAAAAACATCAAAGGTTACGGAGGAATTTCATATGTCAGAAAAAATCGCTGTTTTAGTGGGAAGTTTACGTAAAGGATCATATTCAAAGCAAATTGCTAAGAATCTTGCTAAGCTTTTCCCTAGTCAATATGAACCAGAATTTATCGAAATTGGCAATTTACCACTATATAATGAAGATATTGATACACCTGAATCAGTTCCAGCAGAATATACTGAATTCAGAAATAAAATTAAAGATGTTAAAGGTGTTTTATTTGTAACACCAGAATACAACCGTTCTGTTCCTGCTGCATTAAAGAATGCTCTTGATGTTGGTTCAAGACCATATGGTCAAAGTGCTTGGGATATGAAACCAGCTGCTATTGTCAGCGTTTCACCTGGTGCTATCAGTGGATTTGGTGCCAACCATCATCTACGTCAATCATTAGTATTCTTGAACATGCCAGTTCTTCAACAACCAGAAGCATACATTGGTAATGTGACAAATATTCTTGATGAAAACGGCAATGTTGCTGAAGGAACTGTTGGATTTTTACAAAGTATTGTTGATGCTTATGTTGACCTATTAAACAGATATTAATATAATGTTATAATATTACTTTCGGTACGTAATCAGTCTATTGCAAACAGTTTATCACGTATCAAAAAAGAATAAGGGTGTAGAAGTCAAATTTGATTTCTACGCCCTTATTCTTTTTTGCTTTTACTCAAGTTTTAGTTGCAACTAAATACCAACTAATGTAATTGAAATATACCGTCGTCCGCAAAAAATCTGTGGACACAACTTGGAGTTAAATTTTCTTGTTACGGAGACTGGCAGTTTTAACTAAACTTCAATTTCAAAACTGTTCTTAAAATGTTGATTGCAGATTTTTGTAAATCACCTAAGTACAAAGTGTTGTTATCTTTCCACTTCCCGGTCAATAAGACATGATCATCATCAACAATTTGAGCTTCTCCTGTGTAGACCCAGGTTTGAATCTGTTTGTTCAAATTGGAATTACTATCAACTCTAACTTTCACCAACACTTCACCATCAGGATCAAGTACGAAATCATTCCACATTTCCGTTCGTTTAATGCCTTTAGTCTTGATATCAAGTTCTTGTTTAATCTTAATATTACCCTGATCGTCAAACTCTGGTCCAAAGTCACTAGCTGCACAAAGTAAATCCTCTTTAGAATTTCCAGGCATAATCAGATCATTTCCGGCATGCATACTTTCTTTAGGGTCGGCAGAACTGAACCAATCAGTCATTACTAAACCTTTGAAATGCCATTCATCACGTAAAATATTCGTTAATAGTTCAAAATTAGCACCTGAGAATGTTCCATTAACTTGGTTGTACGAAGTCATCATTGCTACTGGTTGTCCTGACTTCACAGCAATTTCAAAATTACGTAAATAAATTTCACGTAAAGCTTGTTCGCCAATCAAACTATCTCCAGAATTACGGAAACTCTCTTGGTTATTGCCAATAAAGTGCTTCAAGGTTACCCCAATTGTATGGTGATCTTGTACTCCCCTAGTTTCTGATGCAGCAATCGTTCCAGAAAGATATGGATCTTCGGCAAAGTACTCAAAATTACGTCCACCAAGCGGATCCCGGTGAATATTCATTCCTGGAGCCAACCATAAATCAACTCCAAATTCGACCATTTCCCGACCAATAGAAAATCCAACTTTTTTAACTAAACTCTTATTCCAAGTTTGAGCTAACGCCATTCCAATAGGCCATGCGGTTGCATAATGTGTGACTGTCTGGCCATTTCTTTCAAAAACCGGTTCTACTCTGATTCCTGCAGGACCATCAGCCATAACTAGGGCGGGAACACCTTTATGATCGATCATCCCCGTTTGTCCAGCAGCACCTGGTAAGATATCTGATGAGATACCGACCACACTATTCTCTTTAGTTGAAAGTTGACCTTCAACTAAATCAACTAACTGTTTAGTAGATAAACTAGCCACAAATTCGGCCAACTCAACATCACCATTATTAACGTCATCAAGCGTTTTTCCAGCTGCATTACGAACTTCTTCTACAACCTCATCTAATCCTTTGCCAGGTAACGGATTTTCGTCATTAATGAAAGTAGTAACATCCGTCTTCTCTTGGTACTGAACAAACTCAGTCTCTGGGAAATTGGCAGCTTTCAAAATAAAGCGTGGTACATCGGTCACATTTTCTAATTCAACTTTGTTCTCTGTGAAAACAGTTGGATCAGTCTCTGGCTTCATCAGTGGATTAACTTTTTTCAAAATAACTTTCTCATCAAGTTTGAATGAGGCAACAACTTTCGTATTACGAGAACTGTTCCCTACCCGCAAAAGATATGTTCCTGGTAATAAGACATAAGCTCCTAACTCATCATCAAAAACACTCAAATTACTCGTATCAATTTCAAAATCAAGCTTCTGTTGTGCATTAGGGCGTAATACAGCAGTCTTCTCATAGCCAATCAAATCTTGATAAGGTGTAGGAATCCCTGTCTGTGGTTTAGAAACATATACTTGAACAACCTCACGTCCAGAATACTTATTGCCAATATTTTCCACATTAATACTTAATTTAATCTTTTTCTCATTAATATTTATTTTCTGTGCTTTTAAATAGAAATCAGCGTAACTCAAACCGTAACCAAATTCATATCTTGGTTTGACGTTAAAACTATCAAAGTAACGATAACCAACGTAAATTCCCTCAACATACTTAGGATTTTCCATTCCAAAATTCTCTGAAGTTGGATAATCATCATATGAATAAGCCCAAGTATCCGTCAATTTACCAGAAGGCGTAGTTGTACCGTCAATAATATCAGCGACTGCATCTCCTGTCGTCATTCCTAGTTGAGACACGAGGACAATACTATCTAACAAAGGACATTCATTAATAAAACTAGTATCAATTACCCCACCGATATTCAATAACAAAATACTATTAGTGTAATATTCACTCATCCGTTTAATATTTGAAAGTTCATTGTCAGTTAATTTAAAATCGCCAGTCTCATTCTTACGATCATAATTTTCACCAGAACTTCTTGAAATAACATAAATTCCAGTTAAACTATCTTCAAAATCTCCTACTTCGGGATCATTAAACTTAAAAGCTGGAGCTAACAGAGCTAAAGGATCATCCTTTAACTTTTCATCATGTAATTGTTTTTCTTTTTGATAGTAACGATTTAGACGGTTCAACCAAGCCTTAGTAGTAACAGTAAATCCATGGCTCTCTAACCCATCCAAAATACTAACCATATTTCGTTGATTAACGTCACCAGAACCAGTACCACCCTTGACAGTGGCAAAAGCTCCACTTCCATACAAAGCTACTGTTTTATTTTTAATTGGTAAAGTAGCATTACGATTTTGTAGTAAAACAATACCTTCCTCAGCAGCCTGTTTAGCTAATTCTTTATTTTCTAATTCTCTTTGTGAAATAACGTTTTCCATCGCGACATTCTCCTTTGGTGGAAATGTAATTACCTTAATTTTACACTTTTAAATAATTGATTAAAAAGTAATTTCATAATCATTATATGTATTCTTTCAAATAAAAACATTATTAGTATAATTGAAGCACAAAAAAGGCCAGACACTAACAATGTCTGACCTTGAGTAACATATAGTTTTTTAATATATTCAGGCGATGACATTCAGATTTTTGGGACTAAAGATTGCCGCCTTCGGTCTTTTTTATGTCATCTTTTATAAACAAATAATAGCGCAAAATTTAAATTAAAGGTAACTGAATTTTATTTTAATTCTTACTTTAGTTTAATTAGAACATGAATGTGCTTAAATTCCCGTCTTCCACAAAAAAATCTATGGGCCACTGAGGACCTACAATTTTTACTATCGACTATGTTCTTGATTCTAATATTAGCGAGTAAAAACGCAGCATCTTGAAATCTTTAATTCCACATAATCCAAATGAAAATTCTAAACCAAAAGAACAGTTCACTAGTCTGGAACAAAAGACGGCAATAAAAACACATCCCACCTATTTATTTTTTAAAGAAAAATCGTCTCAAAACATATTTATGAATAACAAACATAAGAAAAATCACAACAACACCAATGATTATTTCACTAACTATAAAATTACTTCCTAATACACCCTGTAAAAATCTAAGCAATGGATCATTCAACCCAATAATCAATAAAATAATAATTATTATATCCAATGTATAAATATTCATGACAACCCCCTGATAAGAAAATATTATCATACTCATAATCATGTATAATATAGTAAGAAAAAATTTTGAGGTGAAATTATGCTTAAAGATAAACATATTGCAATTTATGTTACAGGTGGTATTGCAGCTTATAAATCATTGAACATTGTACGTGCATTGATTAAACAAGATGCCCAGGTTCAAGTTATCATGACTAAATCAGCACAAGAATTCGTTACACCACTAACCTTCGCTACCTCGAGTCAAAGACCTGTTATCACCGATAATTTCAAACCCCAAACCGCTACTGATGACTTTATTCCTCATATTAAATTAGCACTATGGACCGATTTAGCTGTGGTTGTTCCCGCAACTGCCAACATTATTGGGAAAATGGCTAATGGTTTAGCTGACGATATCGTTTCTACCAGTTTGCTAGCAACTAAGGCACCGAAATTGATTTTTCCGGCCATGAATACTGATATGTATGAAAATCCTGCCGTTGAGCATAATTTACAAATCTTAAAACAAATGGGGGTTCAAATAATTGAACCCGAAACAGGCTTTTTGGCTGAAGGAATGACTGGCAAAGGACGCTTGCCTGAACTTGATGTCATAGTCGAAGCACTTCAAGAACAGTTTGCTGAGAAAAAACTGAAAGGTGTTAAAGTTGTTGTAACTGCTGGCGGAACTAAGGAAGTTATCGATCCAGTCAGATTTATCGGCAATCGTTCGTCCGGTAAAATGGGCTTTGCGATGGCTAAAATTGCCCGCGATTTAGGAGCTGAAGTAACCTTAATTACCACTGTGGCAGCACCATTTGGTGGTATGAATATTATCCAAATACAGACTGCTGACGAAATGATGAAACAATTAAAGGATATTTTCCCTACTACCGACGTTTTAATCATGGCTGCCGCTGTGGCTGATTTCAAACCAGTTCATGTTGCTGATCAAAAAATCAAAAAGAATGATGATGAAGATATTTTCACTATCAAATTAACTAAGAATCCTGATATTTTACAAGCTATCGCCGCTACTAAAACTAAGCATCAATTTGTCGTTGGCTTTGCCGCTGAAACTCAAAATCTTTTAGAAAATGCTGAAAAGAAGTTATCTAAGAAGAATGCTGATGTTATCTTAGCTAATAATGTTGCTCAAGTTGGTGCTGGTTTTAACGTTGATACCAATAAAGTTACCCTTCTACAAAAAGGACAAAAGCCTCTAGTTTGGCCATTAATGTCTAAAGAAGATGTAGCCAGAAAATTCTGGAAATTCTATTTAGATAAGTAAAACAAAATACCCTCTAGAACTAGGTAATTTACCTAATTTTGGAGGGTATTATTTTATTGTGGACTTTCCGAATCACTGTAGTAAACAGGTGCTGGCGCATCAAAATCAGTTTGTTGCAACCAAGTACTAATTTGATCACCTAAATTCTGTGAAATCTGACTGGAAACCATGATTTGTTTCTTTGAAATATGATTAATGTGAACTCCCGCACTGATAGTGCAACTTCCTGGTAGATAAGGTTGAATAATTTTTCCAACACGTATGGCTAGAACATCATCCTTATGAAATCTACTGTCGTGACTGGGATATCGTATCGTCTGCATATCAATATTTTTCGTTAGAGTCGTGATGGTTCCAATATGAGGATTATCTCCACCCGTTATAGCGATAAATAGATCTTTACCAATGATAGTAATATCAGCTGTCATGGTGTAATTTTCTTTGGTAACTGAGAATTTCATTAAATTCCCTCCCAACGTCCGCCAATTTCGTTGTCAATTCTTAAGGCATCTAATTCTTTCATTGTTTGATGATCAACTAAATCTTGAATAGTTTCAGGATGATTATAAAATGCCGGAATTGGTGGAATCATTTGTACACCCATTTTCGATAACTTTGTCATGTTTTCTAAATGTATCGTATTTAAAGGTGTTTCTCTTGGTACCATAATCAACTTACGTTGTTCTTTCAGTGTGACATCAGCTGCTCGTGAAATTAAATTGTCACCGATACCTACTGCAATACTAGCGACTGTCTTCATACTGGCGGGAACGATTACCATTCCATCGGTTAAGAATGAACCACTAGCAATAGTAGCACCCAGATCGTTATCACTGTAAAAATAATCGGCCAATTCTTTAATGTCAGCTAAAGACATCTCTGTTTCTAGCTGCAAATTTTTCTTAGCCCAAGCACTGAAAACAACATGTGTTTCAACATTCTCAATTGCCTGCAACTTTTTCATCAAGTCAATTGCATAAATTGTACCTGAAGCACCAGTGACACCGATGACGATTCTTCTTTTACGAGCCATCTTCACACTTCCTTATTTCAAATATTTTTGCCAGTCATCAACTTCTTTAAACTGTGCACGGATAAATTGATCTTTCATATCAAATGGTACAGTCCCATCAATGATTGTTTTCGAACTCATTCCACGGAAACGAATTGATTTAGGATCATACTGTGGTCTTTCAGATGGATCTAGCGGATGGCTTCTCATACCAGACAGAACCATAATATCCTTGTCACCTTGGAATCTCGTATTCATTGTCCAAACGACATCATTCATATCAAAAATATCGACATCATCATCAACTAAGAAGACTGTTTTTAATTCTTTAAAGGCTGACAGAGCCAAAATGGCGGCTTGCCTTTGAATTCCTTCATCAGCTTCATTATCTTTGTGAATTTGCATGATAGTCATCAACTTACCACCACCTGCTGGAGGATTATAAACGTTAACAACTTTTCCAGGAATGGCTTTGTCAACAAGTTCTAGAATACTTGCTTCAGTAGGAATTCCTGCCATAGAAACATGTTCTTCACTAGGGCCAATTGTCGTCTGCATGATTGGATTATCTTTTCTGTGAGTAATAGCCTTCACTTTAACCACATTAACGGCTGGATTAGCATCACCGTTATACCCAGGAAATTCAGGCATAGCCTTACCAGTGTGGGTATTGATATCTTCTTGCATAGTTTGGTTAGGCATAATTTCAGCCTCAACTACATATTCAGCACGAGCAATCGCTTTTTCATCAATTGTTTTGGCATTAACAAGTTGAACCGCTTGATTACGCAAAGCACCAGCAATATTCAATTCATCATAACCAAGTGGAGTTGTAGGTGGCTCAAAAGTTGCCCCAATGGTAATAGCTGGGTCCAAACCAATATTAATTGTAATAGGCATAGGTTTATTTAATTTTTCAAATTGTTTCTGGAAGTGTCCAATATGACGACCACCAGGCATGATATACATACCAATTGTATCTTTGTCTTCCAAGACCATTCGGTGAATCGTAACGTCTGTCATAGTCTTATCGGGATCTGAACCCAAAACTAATCCCATAGTAATGTATGGACCAGCATCATATTCAGTATTAGTTGGAGCTGGCAAAATCTTTCTGATATCGAAATCTTTGTCAGTAGCCTTATGAACAACTTCTTGTACAGGAGCTTTGTCAGAATCCACCATTACTGGAGCAATAGGATGTTCCACTGAATCCTTTAAAAGACGTCCCAGAGTCTTATAGTCATGATGCAAAATCATCCCATCACGCTTACGACTTGCCATCGCACCGATGAATACTCTTGTTCCAGGAAATCCTTTGACATTGTTGAACATCATTGCTGGACCCTCTTGAGTAGGACGTTTAACCGTTCCACCAGCACCGATATAACGGTAAACTCCAGAAAGTTCTGCATCCGGATCAACCTCAACATCAGTTTCATGGTATTGACCAGGTTCCTTCTTTAATTCATCAATAACTCTTCTTAAATCATATGGTTGTTCTGACATTTAATTGCCTCCTCTTTGTCTTAACAGTGATTATTATAGGAAGGATATTAAGTGCGAACAATTCATGTTAATTAAAAAAGCATTCCATAATGGAATGCTTTTTGAAAACTTCACGGATCAATAATATCGACAATCTTATTTTTCATTTTCTATCAACACTTTCATACATGGGGGTGTATATATAATTAATGCCGCCAAAAACATTATTAATCCCAATACAATTATTAGTGGCCTTAGCCCCGCTAACTTTAATAAAAACGGACTTGTGATTCCGGCTATCGGATTGGCAACTGAAAAGATTGTCAATACTGCTCCTACGGTTTTTCCTATATCGGATTTAGAAGCAGACATCTGTACAGCTGAAAAATAAATTATTGCTGTTATGCTATTAAAAAAGCCATATAAGAACCATATAACTCCCACTAAAATCACATTAATGATATTTACAAAGGGTACTAATGAAAGTAAGCCCAACAGAAGTAAAGAGAGTGCCTGTCCGGCAAGATATACCGGATAAAAATGTAATTTACCAATTCTTTTTCCTAACTTTGTCAGAACGACCGTTCCAAGAATTCCTCCAATTGTTACACCTATATCCATGAAATTGTACGTAAACGAATACTTACCATATATATCAACACTAAATTTAGGCATTAAAAGCCAGATAGTCCAATAGCAAAAATTGGTTACCAAAGCAATTGGTATCATTATACTTACCAAATGATTTTTATATATAAGAGATATCCCTTCTTTTATTTTTAATCTTAGTTGAAATGATGATGTATCACTATGTATTTGCGGTTTATCGTCAGCCTTTATTCTCGAAAGAGAAACAAAAGAAATAATGACAGATATCATAACAAAGATTAAAGAATATTTTGGATCTTTCATCATAACCATAATTACTGAAAAGCCAGACGATACAATTGATGACACTTGCGAAGCTAAAGAAACCCATGAATTTGCGGATACAATATCTTCATCCTTTTGTATAAAAGTTGGTGCAATAGACTCAGTCAGTGGCATATAAACGGTATTCAAACAGGCATTTAATATTACAATGGCTATAACAATATAAATGTTACTTCCACCTATCGCCAGTATAGTTAACGCAATTATTAATGTAATTATTCTTATAAAAGCAATTATCCTTAGCAGTTTTAACTTACTTGATCGATCAACAATATATCCCCCCCTATCATCGAGCCCAATACGGCAAGCATTGTTATTGTCCCAATGGTCGATACAATTGATTGATCCTTAGTAACCTTATATAAGAACCAATAGGCATATGTTATAAATGCGGATACGGAAAAACTACTAATGAAATCACTAAAAATTATTAATTTAATTTCCCTCATATATTATTCACCTACTAAAATGAAACTGTTTTAAACTTAAGAAGCCCATTAGTTCGTAAAATTAATCTAAATACAATGGTGTAGTCCTTAACATTGTCTCTGATTATAATAATGTGTTATAGGCTTTTTATCGCATATTCATTTTTAATGAAAATAACCGCAATTTATACCATGATAAAATCTCCTTATTCTTTACACTATTTGGTGGAATAGAATGAAATCCGTTTCCCAATAATTAATTCCAAGTTTCATTGTACTAATTTAATTTTAATTAAATTAGATATATTACAAGCAATTCATTAGTTTTATATAGCGCATTTTTCAACATTTATTACCATTAATATTATTATAAAGATATCACTTGTTTTTTAATAATTCAATGAACTTATTTTTATATAGCTAATATTATTAAAAGTATTATAATAAAGCTAATAAATTATTAAAGGATGATAGCATGTTACAACTATCTAAAGGAATTATTTCAATCAACGATAATATTCTATTTACGTTCCCTAATCTAATAGTTCATTCTGATGAAATTATTGGAATCGTTGGTGATAACGGTGCAGGTAAAACTACATTTTTTAATTATATAATTGAAAATATTCGAAGAAAAAAAATAATCGAAAATTTCAATAACAAGTTAGCCACTTGGACAAAATAAATTGAATCCAAGT
>NZ_AZES01000080.1 GCF_001434985.1 Companilactobacillus paralimentarius DSM 13238 = JCM 10415
TGTTTTTATTTTGTCATTTTTCTAAAGTGGCTAACTTGATTATAAAATTCGCCATTAAACCATTTTGGCAAAAAGCCTCCAAAACCAAACGTTGTAGGTAAGTTTTGCAAAATAACCATGATAGAACCGAACATCGTGGCTGGGAAAGCTAACATAAAGCCATCACGTAAACTTAGAAGATATTTATTGGCACCAATTAATTCTGAAATTGGTCCCATTTTCTTCTGAAATGCATTTAAAAAGTTTTTCATTTCATGATTCCCCTCTTTACTATTGTGTAAACGTTTACAGGAATTACTATAACTGTTTAGTTAACGTTTACACAACCCTAAATAAAAAATATCCATTATTTTTTATAAATAACAGATATTTCAAATTTATTTATTCTTTTTTGTTAAGTCACGTATTGAATCTCTTATTTTCAACTCACTTGAACAAACTATTTGAATCGGCATCTTACGATTACCAATCATCTTCTCACGTGCAACCTTAACAGCAATACGCCCCATTTCTTCAGAATCCATTTTGATACTCGAAAGGGTTGGTGTTAAATAGCGATTCATTTCCACATCATCGAAACTAACGATTGAAATGTCTTCAGGAATCTTTAAACCAGCATTACTAATAGCTTTGTAAACACCCATAGCCATGGGATCACTGGCTACTAAAATAGCAGTTGGTAAATCGTCTCCCTGCAGTATCTCACTAGTCATTTGCAGAGCATCTTCAGCCGACCATTGACCAATATTAACGTCTGAATATTTGGTTAAATCGTGAAGTTGCATCCAACTACTATAGGCGTCAGCTCTAACTTCATGTCTACTATTGATACGACTACCATCCACATCAACAATACTGCTGCGACCACCAACAAAAGCAATATTACGATGACCTTTTTCATAGAGCAGATCCAAAACTTTGTAAGTCTTCGCAATAAAATCAGTTTGAATCCGGTCGTATTTTTCATCGCTGATGTAATTATCTACCAATATTAAATTGGGATTCTTATCCATGATAAGATCCATTGCTGTGTCGGTCATCTGTCCCACCATAATAATGGCACCATATCCGGACAATTGATCCCAATCTTTTTCCTTATCTCGCATCCCAAAAACCTTTGTAACCTGTAATCGCCATTCGGCAGCCTCTTCTTCAATTCCACGATGAATAGCTAAGAAATAAGGATCTCTCAATTCAGAATCACTATTGTGCCGTAAAATCAGTCCAATTGACATATCCGCATTAGCATTTCTGGGACTACGAATATTCTTTTCCTTTGAATAGTGCAAACGATTGGCAATATCAATTACTCTTTTACGAGTATTTTCGTTAATACTGAAACTCTCGTCGTTATTAAGGATTCGTGACACACTTGCCGCTGAGACTCCAGCCATTTTTGCAATATCTCTTATACTTGCCATTTGTTTACCTCGTATTACCATTCAGTGTTTAGTTACGTTTACTATAGACTAATTATGATTAATGTTCAAAGGTCTAGACAGAAAAAATTCTAAGTAAAGAATTGTATCTTCACTTAGAATCTTTAAGGAGTCTTTCTAATTTTGTCTGCTTATATAAAGTTTTTATTTTTTAGGAGAAAAATACTTTTCAACTAAAAGATGAGATTCTTTTAGCTTTTCAACGTTGCTTTGATAGTTTCGCTGCAAGTAGAGATAATAAATCAAATCGACTGCATACAATTGACTTATCAAAGAAGTCGTTGCAGCAGATCTTACTTGATCTCTTGGCACAGTGTTGCTCGTTAAGGTACTAATATCCGAAATTTTGGCTAAGTGACTGTGACTATTGGATGTTAATCCGATTACTTTTACATTATTCTTTTTGGCTAGTTTGGCTATTGTCACAGTTTCCTGTGTTTCACCAGAATCAGAAATTAGAAATAACACTTGCTTATTCTGTTGTGTTAATAGGTTTGACACCAATAAGTGAGTATCCTCTGTATTAATTACGTTTTTACCAATTCGTGAAAATTTTTGAGTAAAATCCTCGGCTACTAAATGAGATGCTCCTAAACCATAAATTAAAATGACATTTGCTTTTTCAAACGAATCAACAGTTTGATTTAAATATTTAGAGTCTAATCCTCTACTAGTAGTATCCAAAGTGTGTTGGATTCGAAGAACCAGTTTATCTTTTAACTCATTAACACCATCATCTGGGGATATTTCATCATATAATCCAGTATCAACATCATTTGATGAACGTGCTAATTCAACTTTTAAGCCCTTAAATCCATCCAATCCTAAGTTTTTAGAAAATCTAACAATAGTAGCTTGGCTGACACCACTTTTTTTAGATAAATCGGCCACACTAAAATTGGGGACTTGTTGAGCATTTTTTAAAATATACTCACCTAAAGTTTTTTCTGCTTTACTCGCATTTTCTATATTTGTTCGAATTGTTAGTAAAATCGTATTATTCGTCATTTTGATTCCTCACTTGATTGCTTGACGTACAAACCCACCTGCTTCAGATAGTTTTTGTTGAGCAACTTTCTTATCAGTTTTTGTGGCAATCATAACAATCGCATCTTTAACTGAGTAATTGGCTTCTTTAAGAGTTGTCAAAGCAAGATCTTCGTCAACTCCTGTAACTTCTACAATTATATTCAATGAACGTTGGACCAATTTTTTATTAGTTGGTTTGACATCCACCATTAAATTACCGTAAGTCTTACCAATTCTGACCATTGATGCGGTTGAGAGCATGTTTAAAACCATTTTCTGTGCTGTTCCTGATTTCAATCTGGTTGATCCGGACAATACTTCTGGACCTACAACTATTTCAATCGCCGTCTCAGCATGTTGACTGATAATAGCATCATTGTTACATGATAAAGCAATCGTATCAGCACCCACTTTAGTAGCATAATCCAATGCTCCCACGACATAAGGTGTTCTACCACTGGCCGCAATACCGACTACTACATCCTTATCATTCAAATTATGATTTTTTAAGTCGTCAGCACCCTCCTGAACACTATCTTCGGCACCTTCAACAGCAATTGTCATAGCTTTAGCACCACCGGCAATCAAACCTTGTACCATTTCGGGTTTAATGCCAAAAGTTGGCACACATTCAGCAGCATCCAGCACACCCAATCGGCCACTAGTCCCTGCACCTGTGTAGAATAAACGTCCTCCAACTTTAAATGCTTCAGCAATTTTATTCGCGGCTGCCGATATTTGAGGTAATTGTTTTTCAACAGCCACAGCTACTTTTTTATCTTCATTATTCATAGCAGTAACAATCATGTCAGCACTCATTTCGTCCAAATTCATTGTTGCTGGATTACGACCCTCTGTTGATAATTTTTTTATGTCCATATTAAACTCATTCCTCACTTCTAATATCAACCAGTTGAATTGCTTGATTAGCCTCACAATAATTTAATAGTTTAATGTCAGAATCAACTATTCTTCCTATTACATTTACGGATGCATCAGCTGGAAGTTGGTACTTAATTAATTGTAATTCGCCTTGATAACGTCCTGATAAATTATTATCCAATGTAATAGATCCAAGTTTTCTCAAAGTATTATTATCAGGTGCTATTTCCAACTTATTGAGGGATCTACCTTCTCTAAGTCTAACAACATCCCTAGCTACATCAGCCCTTTGATGAAAAATATCGGTGATATATGCTGGAACATTATTATTCAATTGAACTTTTAATTGCAAAACATTATTTACAAAATAATTTCTAAATTGCTCGAATGTTGAATCTCTTAAAGCCGGATCACCGACATAAATTCGATCGACTTTCATTTTATTAAAGTCTAAAGCGGCATATAAAGGATTTTGAGATCTATGCTCTTCCAAAGTTGGTAATCCCTTATAAACAGGAGCTCTTAAATTAGCATCTCCTGGAATAAAAGCCATTACTGTAAATCCATTGTCTTTCAACCACTTATTTTTTTCAGAAAACCATTGTTTGTCCAAGCCCGTATTTTCGCGAGGATAATAATTATGCCAAGCTTCCAAATTGGAAAAATTTGCTTTAGCCACTTTCAATTCATCAATATCAGATTGTTCAATCGTACTTGCATTTAGAGCAATTTTCATGCCATTAGAAAGTCTTGCAATACATGGATTATCGATTCCATCATCAATTCTCAACATGGTAACATGTAAATTCTTGAAAACTGACAAATCTCTATCTAGACTTAAATTCAGTCTCTTTAATGAACTGGATGCAATATCAAGGGTCAATTCCAATTTATTCTCATCACATAACTCACCTAAAGTTTTTAAGTTTTCTAATAAAACTTTAGGATCGTCCTCCGGTAAATTAATAGAAGTAAAGACACCTTTAAACCCTGCTCGAACAAATTGATTGAACATATCTATATCTTTTTGTGTCAATGAACTGTGTAAGTAAGCTGAAAATCCTAGCATATTATTCTCCTTTATTCTGGATAGATTTCATTAATTCTATCTTCATCAACACCGAAGAACCAAGTTACGATAAATCCTCCAGCGTAAGCTACTAGTAGTGCTAACAAGTATACCCATTGTTGTCCCGGTTGCATGATCAATAGTCCAAATAATCCTGAAACACCTTGTGATACAGCGCCTAAATGGAATAGTGAAGCAACAATACCACCGAATCCAGCTCCAATACTTGCTGTAATGAAGGCTCTACCAAGTGGCAATGTAACAGCGTACATCAATGGTTCACCAACACCTAAGATAGCAACAGGAATTGAACTCATAACCATTTTTTTAAATCTCTTGTTCTTTGATTTGAAGTAAAGTGCAAATCCGGCACCAACTTGACCACCGCCGGCCATCATCAAAATTGGTAGTAAGTAGTTAATACCCTTTGTTGGACCTGTAGGATCATTCAATAGAACATGAATTGGTGTTAAGGCTTGATGTAAGCCAACAGACACTAAGGCTAAGAATGTAGATGATAGAAGGAATCCACCAAAGACACTCAACTTCGTGTAGATGAAGTCCATAACGAGATAGATAGCTGTTGTTAACCATGCACCAACTGGTTGTAGGAAGACAACGGCAAGCAATGAACCAATAACAACTGTTAGTAAAGGCGTGAAAAATGTATCTAGAACACTAGGCATAATCTTACGAAGATTCTTTTCCAAGAATGCGAAGAAAATACCCATTAGCAAAGCAGTAATCAAACCACCGACACCAACTGTATATGGTGCATGTGTGAATGGCATCGAAATAGCTTGTGTACTTAGTGGTGAACCCGTAATTGTGACACCTAAACAAAGAGTACCACCGATACCACCAAGGATCGCACTACCTTTAAATTCACGAGCAGCATTCATACCAACGAATATTGGTAGAAATGTGAATAATCCCCAGCCAATTGTCTTAATGGTCATGTACCACCAATCCGTAACAAAAGCTTGTCCTGTTTGATAGTCGATAACATTAGCAAGACCATTAATCAGTCCCGCAGCGATAATACCTGGTAACAATGGAATAAAAACATTAGCGATATGTTGCAAACCACGTTGCAAAGGCTTATCGTGTTTAGCCTTATTCTCTTTCTTGTTTTCTTTAGCGATATCTTTTACTTGATCCAATTGTGAATCAGATGAAACATCCCCGTCGTCACTGTCACTACCTAAAGCAACTCCAGTAAGTTCAGCAAATGGTTCTGCTACTTTGTTGACTTTACCTGGTCCCAAAACAACTTGGAGTGTATCAGCTTGAACAACGGCTAAGACACCATCAATACGCTTCAAAGCATCAACATTAACTTTATCGTTATCTTTAATGCCTAGTCTTAATCTAGTCATACATGCAACGTTGGCATTGACATTTTCTTTACCACCGACATTTTTAAGAATTTCTTTAGCTGTATTCTTTGCGTCCATGTTTTTTTACCCCCTACTTGAATTCTTTCATCAACCAGTTATATGATTTTGGAGTAGCTTTAGTCCAATATGTCCAATTATGGTTGTCGCCAGTATCTTTAACATATTTAACTGAATACTTATCTTTCTTCAAAGTCTTAACAAATCTATTAACATTTTTAATTGGAACTGTTGTATCATCAGATGTTGTTTCAACGTAAAAATTAACTGGTTTTGTGTCTTTATTGATATACTTTGTTGGGAACAAACTGTCGTATACTTTATCAGACCAGTTAGTCTTACCATTGGTAAAGGCATGCATGTTCATTCTGATAGGATTGTCCTTTGGCAAACTGTACCAAACAGATGGTGAGATCAATAATGCTTTAGAGAAGTACTTAGAATATTTCAATGATAATCTTGCAGCAGCATAACCACCCATTGAAATACCACCAATAGCATGATCACTTCTTGATGAAGATACTTTATATGTTGAATTGATTTTTGGTATTAAATCTTTCATGATGGCACTTTCCATTTGCATGCCACCCTTTTGGTTAACATAGAAACTGTTAAATCCATCAATAAAGACAACAATCGCTTTTTGATTGTTTCTCTTCATAGCTCCATCGAGCATTTGTTGAGAATTGAATCTTTCCAATAAATTTCTATGATTTCCGTATAATCCATGCATCATATAAACGACTGGATATTTTTTACTACTACTAGGATTGTATCCACCTGGTAGATAAACATCGTAATTCCAATCAAGATGCAATTTTTTAGAATACATCGTTGTCGTAGTTACTGTACTAATTGGTGAAACTTTAGTAGCAGCAGCTTGAGCAGTAGAACTGGTAAAAGTAGCTATTCCCAGCATTGCAATTATGCCGGATAGAATAACTAAAAATCTTTTAACACATGATTTCATAATAATTACCCCCAAATATTTTTGTTACCGCTTACAGATAAATAATACCTCGTTAAAATAAAATTTCAAGATATTCACAAACGTTTTTAAAATTATAAAATATTATATCATAATTAAGATATTAATTTACAAAAAGTACATTTTTTGTAAGCGTCATCTTTTCTTATTGACTTATCCATTTAGGCCACTAATAATTAAAGTGATAATTAATATTGGAGGCAATCATATGAAACAACGTTATATTGGTGAAACCAACTGGCAAGCATCTGCAGTTGCGCTAGGTATTATGCGTATGGACAGTTTAAGTCCAAAACAAGCAGCTAAGGCTATTGATACTGCTTATGACAGTGGCATTAATTATATCGATTCTGCTGACATCTATGGTGGCGGCAATTCCGAAAAAATCTTTGGTCAAGCATTAAAACAAAGTAGTGTTAAAAGAGAAGATTTATTTATCCAATCCAAGGGTGGAATCGTACCTGGAAAAAGATATGATTTTTCTAAAGAACATTTGATTGATGCTGTCGATGGCTGCTTGGAACGTTTAGGTGTTGATTATTTAGATTCATTCCTACTTCACAGACCAGATCCACTAATGGAACCAGATGAAGTTGCTGAGGCATTTGATGAACTACAAACATCAGGAAAAGTACGTCATTTCGGTGTTTCTAACTTCAATCCTGAACAGTTTATGTTCTTACAAGAGAATCTTGATCAAAGACTTCTTATCAATCAATTACAATTCAGTATTATGCATTCTGGAATGATCGATTTTGGTTTACATACTAATATGACAGATACACGCTCAATCAATCATGATGGTGGACTCCTAGAATTCTCCAGACGTATGGGTGTAACCCCTCAAGCTTGGTCACCATTCCAATATGGTACATTTGCCGGAACATTCATTAACAATGACAAGTTCCCTGAATTAAATAAGAAACTACAAGAACTAGCAGACAAATATGGTGTAAGTAAAAACGCCATTGCCGCAGCCTGGATTCTTAGACATCCTGCTAATATTCAAGTTATTATCGGAACAATGAATCCTGAACACATTGCTGACAGTGCTAAAGGTGGAGATATCGATCTTACTAAACAAGAGTGGTATGACATCTACTTTGCTGCTGGTAATGATTTGCCTTAAAATAAATTTAGAATATAACAAAAAATCGTCGACTCTCTTATGAGAATTGACGATTTTTTTAGTTTATTTGCTAAATTTTTCTATATATCTTTGCGTGATTTTATCTTTTGTAAGCGTTTAATCATATAATAGTAATAATCAAGAAAGAAAAGAGGTTCACTCTTATGTCAACAGTATTAGTTATTTATGCACATCCTCAATCAGACAAAGAATCATCTACTAAGGCTCTTTATAATCATTTCATTAAAGCTTATAAAATCAGTCATCCCGATGACAAAGTTATCGAACATAATGTTTCTGAATACATGCCTTTTCCATTGAATAAAATTGCTATTTCAATTTATAACAAGTCAATGGCTCGCCAATCTTTCAATGCTGACGAAGAAAGATTTAAAGAGGCTAGACAAAAGTGGATTGATGAATTCGTTCAGGCTGACAAATATGTTTTTGTAAATCCTATGTACAATCTCTTTATTCCCGCCAAAATGAAGAGTTACATTGATATCGTGATGCAAGTTCCTGACACTTTCCACTACACTGATGCAGGTATCCCTGAAGGTAACTTACACAATAAAAAAGCTATCCATATTCAAGCTAATGGTGGTAACTACCATGGCTCAAATGGTGCTCCCGATGCAAGTTCTCTAGACCTTGGTCATCAATATATCGGTACGATTCTTCATATTATGGGTGTTGATGATTATCAAGGTGTCTTTGCAGAAGGTATGGATCACGATCCTCAAAATGCTGAAAAGATTTTAAATCAGGCATTCGAAAAAGCTGAAGAAGCTGGTAAAAAATTCTAAGTAAAAAAGACTTCTATCGCCTAATAATTAGGAAATAGAAGCCTTTTTGTTAATAATTGGTTAGTGTTATTATTGATGCATGTCGTTATGACGAGTAATAATTAAATCGAGGTTTATCCATGGAAACTGAATCAGACGCCAATGAAGTTATTGAAGCTATTAAGTGGCAAATACATCACACAAAGAAACAAATTGAATCATTAAATAAAGCTATTACACGTATTGGTGATGTTGAACAATTAAAAGTGAAAGGTACTTTGCTTAAAACTTATGCCTCTCAAATTGATACGAAAAAAGGCTATGTTATCCTACCTGATTACCGAGATCATAAGGAAATAACTATCTACTTAGATACTAAGAAATCAATTATTGATAACGCTGAAACCTATTTTCATCAATATCACCGTGACCAACGCGGATTGAAAACTATTCAAGATAACTTAAATAAAGCCGAGAAAAATTTGCAAAAACAAATTATACGTCAAACAAATTTTGATGCGACAGATTCTCACCAAATTGAACTAGTTAGAAAGCAATTGATTGCTGAAGATGCTATAAAAACTAAAATTCTGCATTCATCTAAAGCTCCAGAGCCTGCCCATCCACGTCGATTCTACACAACTGATCATGTCCTAGTTGAAGTTGGTAAAAATAGTGATCAAAATGACCACCTAACGTTGACTGCCAATAAAGATTATTATTGGATGCATGTCAGTGAATTGGCCGGTTCTCATGTGGTCGTTCATAGTGCCCATCCTAGCAAGCAAACATTATTGGAAGCTGCCAATTTGACTGCTTACTACAGTAAAGGTCGAGGGCTCAAACAAGTACCTGTTGATGTTTTAAAAGTTGGACAATTATTCAAACCACAAGGCGCCAAATCAGGATTGGTCATGTTTAACGGTAAAGCTGACACCTTAACAGTTGATCCTGATAAAGAATTAGCTCAAAAACTGGCTGAAAAGAATTTAAAATAAAGAATTCAATATCGAATAGATATTGAACTCTTTTTATTTCAACAAGTAAACTTTACTCTCATATGGACGCAATCTTGTATTTTTATCATCAACATAATTGCCAATTAACAGTGCCCCATTCTCTTGTCCATAATCTCTGATCACTTCGTGAGCAGTAAAATTATTAATAACTAATAAAGTTTCATCGTTATAACGACGGCGATAAGTAAAAACTTCTTCGTCTTCCATATCTATAACTGCGTAGTCTCCATAAACGATTAAATCACTCTTGTGTCGCAATTCAATTAATTTTTGATAATAGTAAAAGATGGAATTACTATCCGCTAAATTCTCTTCAACGTTGATTTGAGAGTAGTTAGGATTCACTGCTAACCAAGGCGTCCCGTCTGTAAATCCACTATTATTATTTTGGTTCCATTGCATTGGAGTTCTAGCATTATCCCGTGTTCGATAAAATACTTCAGCATTGTTTCTTTATCGACAATTTTTTCAACTTCAACAAATTCTTTATAGGCATTCAAAGATTGAATATCTTCATATTGTGATAATTCAGTGAAGTGTGCATTTGTCATACCGATTTCTTCGCCCTCGTAAACGTAAGGCGTTCCCTGTAACATATGCAGAGTCGTTCCCAACATCTTAGCTGCTAAAACACGGTACTTTGGATTGTCTGTTGCAAAACGAGATACAGCTCGGGATTGGTCATGATTACTCCAATAGAGACTATTCCAGCCTTTCCCGTCTAAGGCAATTTCCCACTTACTCAAAACCTTTTTTAAATCAACTAAATCAATTGGTTCATCGTTCCAATGACCTAAGCGTTTATCAGAATTGGGGGAGATATTCATATGATTAAATTGGAAAACCATATTTAATTTATTTTCCTTTAATCCTGCGTACTTAATAGCCTCTTTAGGTGTTGATCCTGGCATCTCGCCTACTGTCATGACATCATATTTAGATAAAACTTTATCGTTCATTTCCTCTAAAAACTCATTTAATCGATGACCATTAGCCACTAAACCAGTCCCACCATACTTGGCCCCTGTTTTTTTATTGCCATCTGGCAAACCTTCAGGTTTGGAAATCAAATTGATAACATCCATTCTGAAACCGTCAATACCTTTATCTAACCAGAAACGCATTAAATTCCAGACCTCTTGACGAACTTTAGGATTATCCCAATTGAGATCAGGTTGTTCTTTTGTATAAAGATGCAAATAGTATTGGCCTGTAGTTTCATCGAATTCCCAAGCCGATCCAGCAAAACGCGAACCCCAATTATTTGGTTCATGACCATCGACCGAATCCCGCCAAATATAATAATTGCGATAAGGATTGTCCTTAGACTTACGACTTTCTTGGAACCACTTGTGTTGATCAGAAGTATGGTTAACAACCAAATCCATCATTATTTTTAACCCTAACGCATGAGCTTTTTCTAACATTTCATCAAAATCACTCATGGTTCCATAATTGGGTTGAATTGCACAATAATCACTAATATCATAGCCATTATCTTTATCAGGAGATTTGTAAATCGGATTCAACCAAACAACATCGGCACCCAATTTTTTGATATACGGCAAACGACTAGTAATACCGGGTAAATCACCAATCCCATCATTATTACTGTCTTGAAAACTCTTCGGATAAACTTGATAAACCACTGCTTTCTTCCACCAATCGCTATAAGCCATGAAAAATTCCCCTCAATTATCTATTCATTTAGATTATAAAAAAATTTTACTAAAATAATTAAGTTTTCAGCAATCAATTCCAAACAAAAAAATCATACCAACAAAGGTATGATTTTCCAGTTATAACAACGTTTTAGTATCTATATGTGAAAATTAATTATCGGTTTTCCTTAATTTAACTTTGTTAGCCTTGTGATAAACCAGAAATGATGTAATAGGAACTGTTAAGATCACGCCAATTGTACAAATTAATGTGGTTAAAATTTCTGCCACAACTAATTTATCATTCAGAATGTCAGTAAATTTATACCCCAATGAATGAATTAAGAAAAATAAAGGAAACGTTGCTGAAAAGAAATTGAACAATAACGTATTCGTCTGCGTGTTAAGAATTTTATTTCCAACTGAAAAACCATCGTTAAATATTTCTGTTGGCGTCAAAGTGGGTTTATTTGAAACAATCTCATTCAAACCACTAGTAATAGCAACACTAGTTTCAGAAATGACGCCTAGACTGTTGATAACAATGATAGCAATTGCCAACTGTGGAAATGAAATTCCAGCCGCTAAAGAGAATGATTCAAGTTCATCCTGATTCTCAGGACCCATGCCTTGGGCACTAGCCCAATATTCCAAAGGAATTGTAATCAATAGAATAAAAATCATAATTAATAATGACGTTTGAAAAGCCGTATTAGCAGTATTGCCATTTTCAACATTCATATAAATTGCGACAACCAGTATTACAATTGCGATAATGCCTGTGGTGACTAAAATATTAAATCCATCAGCTATCAAAACTAAAAGTGCTATTACGGATATAACATTGATTCCTAATCCAAATAATAAAGTCAGACCACGAGTACCAGTCACCATCAGTAATAAAACAACAAAAGTTGCAAATAAATATAGCATGACTTACCTCCTTGTGATCACTTTGCTTGAAATAAAACTAGTTATTGGAACTGTCAAAACAATTCCAATAGCACTAATTAATAACTGGGCTATTCCCAAACTAAGAGTCATATTTAATGTGTAACTGACTGAGTTACCATTGCTCAAATAAAGTAGAACCACATTTAAGTTCCCCGCTATAACGATAAAAAGTAAAATATTAATTAAGGGACCTATCAATTCTCGACCAATATTGATACCAGACTTAAATAGTGTTTTAGCAGATACATCAGTTACTTCTTTTTTCATTTCAATTAATGATGAAGAGATATCCATCGTTTCATCCAAGATAACACCTAAAACGCCAAATAAAACTTGTGACAAAAAAACACCTAAGTAAGGTTGCAATTCAAAATCATCTAATTCCAAATGCATTCCACTGTAACCAGTCATACTTAAAACAAAAACGCTCAATAGAATTGCAATTGTTGTTGATATAACAGTGCTTGAGTAGGCCATCAAGGCTGAATATGTCGGTCCCAAAATGACTAGCAGGGCCGTTGCAGATATTAATAACGCCGTTACAGCGGTTAAAGGAAGCAAGATACTATTATGCGTTCCAATAATTATCTGTAAATATCCAAAGTAAATCACCACATTGATCAAAACACTGATAAATAATTTTCGGCGATCAAATTTCATACAATAAAGCAAAAATATCACTAGGCCAAAAGTAAATACTAACGGAGTATCACGTTTTACATTCTTAGCTGCATAGCCTTTTCCACTCTTCGTTAGAATCACCTGTTGACCAACACGGTACTTAGTATCAGTCAATTGTGAATTATAATAAGTGTTTCTAAACGATACTGTTTGACCTCTTTTATCGGTATTCAATAACTTTGCTCTGACTTTTTGAGTATATTCAGTATCAGTATTCTTATACTCATCTGTTGAAGTCTGCTTACTAGTTATTGCAACGTTCTCAACCTTTACAACCGGATCATGATATAAAAAACTATCAAAATAAGTTAAACTGGTTGCAAATAAGACAATCAAACCCACAATAACGAGTAAACGTATATTTTTTTTCATCGGAATCTCCCCGCATTTCTGCTCATGCTTACATTATATGTTTTTTTCAGAAAAAAATTTGTGACTTTTCTATGAACATTTTGTGGTTGACAATTTTGAACTTATGAAATATATTTGAAACATCAAATTCGTTAGGAGATTTCATTATGAACAAATCATACTCTCTCAACATCGCGAATATTCGTTGGCAAAGCCGATAACTCAGATTGGTCCGATATGGATTCAGTCTGAAAGGATTGTATCCATGTCGGCTTATTAAACTATGATAATTTTAGAGCCCACATGGAATTTTGTAAAAAAAAGACCATGTGGGTATTTTGTTTTTTTAGGCAATCCCACAAACTCTGGGGTTGCCTTTTTAATTTGGGGGAATTTAACGATGAAACATACGAGAAGACTTTACGCAACACTAGTTGCCTTAGCAGCATTTTTAATCTTTGCATTCTTTTACACTGGACATGCTGATGCCCGTAAACAGAACGCTATTCCAAAAGTTGGAGTTCTACAATTGATGTCACATCCAGCTTTGGATCAAATCAATAAGGGAATTGATGACACCTTAAAGAAGCACGGTTATATTGATGGCAAGAACGTCAAAATTGAATTTCAAAATGCTCAAGGTGATCAAAGTAATTTAAGAACCATCAGTAAACAATTTGTACAGGACAACGTTGACGTAGCGGTTGGTATCGCTACTCCTTCAGTTCAATCTTTGAAAAATGCTACTAATAAGATTCCTATTGTCATGGGGGCTGTTACTGATCCAGAAGGTGCAGGAATTATTTCTAACAACAAGAAACCGGGTGGCAATATTACCGGTGTCTCCGATCAAGCACCTCTAAAAGCTCAATTACAATTAATGAAAAAAGTAGTTCCAGATTTAAATACTATCGGCATTATCTATACTTCTAGTGATGCTTCAGCTACTAGTCAAATGAAAAAAATGAAACAGTTGGCTAAGCAGAATGGCATGAAGGTCGAAGTTTCCAGTATCAACTCAGTTAACGATTTACAACAAGTCGCAACTGCTTTAACACAAAAAGTTCAAACTATTTACGTTCCTACCGATAATACCGTGGCCAGTGGTATGAAGTTATTATCTTCAATTGCTGCCAAACAAAATATTGCTGTTTTCCCAGCTGCAACCACTATGGTTAAAGATGGCGGATTAGCTACAGTTGGTTTAAGCCAATATGAATTAGGACAAAAAACTGGTGAACATGTTGTTAGAATTTTACAGGGTAAGGAAAAAACCGCTACAACTCCAGTTACCTTTATGCAAAAAGGGCATTTAATGTTAAATGAAAAAATGGCCAAGAAATTGAATATCCAATTTCCTGACTCATTAGTTAAAGAAGCTCAAAAGAAAGGACAAATAATCAAATGAATCTAATCGTATCTACTATAAGTCAGGGTTTCATCTGGTCAATAATGGCCATTGGTCTTTTCATCACATTCCGAATTCTCGATTTTCCTGATATGACAGTTGAAGGAAGTTTTCCACTCGGTGCTGTCACAGCTATCAGCCTAATTCAAGAAGGCCACTCAACACTCTTTGCTTTACTAATGGCATTTATCTTCGGATGTTTAGCTGGATTTGCAACGGCCTTTCTCTATGCCAAGTTAAATGTTCCTATCCTTCTAGCTGGTATTTTGACAATGACTGCCCTCTATTCCATTAATTTAAGAATTTTGGGAAAAGCTAACATGTCTTTAACTAAATCAAGAAATATTTTCACTGAATTTGGCTTGGATAAACTGCCAACTAACTTCAATGGTATTATCTTGGGGATCATCATTATTGCATTGATTATTTTCCTACTAATCATTTTTCTCAATACCGAAAAGGGTCAAGCTGTTATCGCTACAGGTGATAATGAGACCATGGCCGCTTCATTAGGTATCAACACTACTGTCATGAAATTCATCGGTTTGATGGTTTCTAATGGAATTGTAGCTTTAACAGGTGGATTGATTGCCCAACAAAACGGATTTGCCGACGTTAATATGGGTATCGGCGTTATCGTTATTGGCCTTTCAGCTATTATTATCGGTGAAGTTATTTACCCTGATGTTCCACTAAGCATTCGACTTATTACCATTGTTATTGGTAGTATCGTCTACCGTTTGATTCTGATGATTGTTCTTCAATTAGGTTTCAATACCAACGATTTGAAGCTGATTTCAGCCATTATTTTGGCATTATGCCTTGCTCTACCAACAATTCGTGAACAGTTCCTAAAGACTATGAGAAACGGGGTTAAAACAAAATGAAACCATTACTAGAAATAAAAGATGCCGTCAAAACTATTTATAACGACGACGAAAATCTAAATATTCTTAACCACATCAATTTAACAATTAACCCTAAAGATTTTCTAGTTGTTTTAGGAACAAATGGTGCTGGTAAATCAACCTTACTTGATGCTATCACTGGTACTAATGAATTAAGTTCTGGAAAAATTTTATTAAATGGTAAAGATATTACGGATGAAAACTTGGCCAAACGTAGCCGTAATATCAGTCGAGTTTACCAAGATCCTAAATCTGGTACAGCTCCCAGAATGACTGTAGCTGAAAACTTGTTACTGGCTAAACGTCGTGGTTTACCTAGAAGATTACATTTACGTCATCTTAAGGAGAACATGGATGAATTCCAAAAATTGATTTCTAATTTACCTACTCTGGATAATCGTCTCAACACTTTTACTGAAAAGCTATCTGGTGGTCAAAGACAGACGTTAAGCTTCTTGATGGCAATTATCCAAAAGCCTGAATTACTGCTCTTAGATGAACATACAGCTGCCTTAGATCCTCAAACTAGCAAAGATTTGATGGAACTAACTAATAAAGTCATTCTGGAAAAAGAATTAACTTGCATGATGATTACTCACGATTTATCTGACGCTATGAAATATGGAAATCGTTTGATTGTTTTGAAAAAGGGTGAAATAATCCTAGATTTAAACCAAGCTGAAAAAGATAAGATTAAAGAGAAAGATTTACTTCAATACTTCTAAAGAAAAAGGGCAATCCATTGAAGTGCAATAAAAAAGTTAGACATTTTTATAAGTTTTAAAAAATCATGGATTG
>NZ_AZES01000081.1 GCF_001434985.1 Companilactobacillus paralimentarius DSM 13238 = JCM 10415
GTCCATTTGAAGTTTTCTTCGGGACAAAGTTGCGCTTGATTTGACAATTCGTCAGATAAAAAAACACTCAGTCGACTGTTAGAGTCGATTGAGTGTTTTTTAGTTTCTATGATCAAATAGATGAGTGATTGAATCATAGTATCTTAAATATAATAATTCACAACATTCCCACCAGGTGCCAGCCAGTAAAGCACTTCCAATTGCATCACTAGGAAAATGTCCTCTTAAATATACTCTTGAGATGGCAACAATGATAAGCCAGGTTATTAGTAATACTGTAATAGTTTTTCTAGTAGCTATATTTTTGATAGTCGGTAGAATCAGAAAAATCAATGTCAGAATAACTAGGGTAGTTCCGAAGACATGTCCACTTGGAAAACTGTATCCAGAAGCAGGAATGATTTTTCCTAAAGGTCTTTGACGTCTGACAGTCATTTTTACAAGGAAAGCAATAATATTCCCACTAATCAGAACAAAGCCAATCCACAAACTAGAATCCTTTTTACCCCTTTTGAAAAGAATAAACATAATTAATAATAGATAAATAATGTCCATCATAGGGCTACCTAAAAATGTGATTGTAGAAAATACTTTAGTATTAATAGGCGAGACCATACTACCTAGAATATTTTGAATAGAGTGATCAAATTCTAAAATGAATGAATTATTGCTAACAATCATGATCTCTAGTAAAAAGAAGATAATTATATAGACTAAAGAAAGCCATTTTCTGTGATTATTTGATTTAAATATCAAAATAAAACTCCTTTGGATCAAAAAGATAAATATACGCACCCGTAATTGCTTTAAGCTTTGATTGTAATATTATTTTCATAATATTTACAGTAAATTCCATACTTTTTTAAAAGATATTTAATTATACAAAATAATACACTATCTAAAGCCATTAATGATATAATCTAATCTACAAAAGGAGGCTTAAAATGCTCACATTAATGGCAGCCAGCACGACTAGTAGCTCGGCACCGATATTGATTGCTATTGGGGTGGCAATTCTTGTAATTATTTGGTTATTTATCAAGACGGGAATTGCATTGTTACATCATCCAATAATTGGTATTATCCTAATTCTGTTAGGGGTATTGGGATTGTGGAATTATCTTATTATTGGTATTGGGGTAATTGTTGGTGGAATAGTTTTCCTAGTTATATCACAATTTTTCAATAATTAATGAAATTACAAAGCAGGGTGCTTACCCTGCTTTTTTTATGGATTAAAAGTTTTTATATAAATTAAAAATGTATCGAGATTAATTATTTGATTTTTTTACTAAAGTATTCGATGATAGCGTTTGCAGGCAACTTATATAGTTATGCATAAATGTTAGTTGAGGTTTTCGAAAGGAAAGTGTAAATATGACAAAAATGATAGCTGGACAAGCTTTAGTAAAAGTTCTTGAGGATTGGGGTGTTGACCACATTTATGGAGTACCTGGTGGTTCAATCAATCATACAGTTGAGGGGCTTTATTTAGAAAAAGATAAAGTTAAATATATTCAAGTACGTCATGAAGAAGTAGGTGCCATTGCTGCTTCAGCTGATGCTAAGTTTACTGGTAAGATTGGTGTCGCTTTTGGTTCTGCCGGCCCTGGTGCTACACATTTATTCAATGGATTGTATGATGCCAAGATGGATCACGTTCCTGTTTTGGCTTTAGTAGGTCAAGTACCACAAGAAAATATGAATACTAATTACTTCCAAGAAATGGATGAGGGACCAATGTTTAGTGATGTGGCAGTTTATAATCGTACCGTTACAACAGCTGAACAAATCCCTTATGTAATTAATCAAGCTATTCGTGAAGCATATCGTCAAAATGGTGTAGCAGTTGTTATTTTGCCAGAAGATTTAACAACTAAAGAAATTGATTATACACCTGCTAAAACTCCAAAGATTGTAAAGAATACTTATTCTCAAACAATCAATCCAGACGATGTTCAAAATACTTTGAAGATGTTAAAAGAAGCTAAACATCCACTTGTATATGCTGGACGTGGTTTATTGGGAGCAAGAGATGTTTTGACTAAGTTTTCAGAACAATTTAATATTCCAGTCATGAATACAGTTCCAGCATCTGGTGTTATCAGCACTGATCATCCTAATTTCATTGGTACATTTGGGCGTTTAGGAAGCAAGTCAGGATTTGAAGCGTTACAGCATACTGATTTAATTTTATTCATTGGATCGGAATTTCCATTTGCTAGATTCTGGCCAGAAAATGTCAAGATTATCGATGTAAACAATAATCCTTACGATATTGGTAAAACAGTTGATGTTGATTATGCAGTTATAGCCGATGCGAAGAGTTATTTGCAAGCTTTGATCGACACTAAAGAAACTTTACCAGCTGGTGTTTGGTTGAAAGCTAACCAAGAAAATAAAGCTAACTGGGACAAATGGTTAGATAAACTTGCTAAAGATGACAGTGAAGGATTGAATCCAGAAACAGTTACAAGTAAGATTGCCGAAATGGCGGGTCCTAATGATACATATGGTGTTGATACTGGTAATGTAACCGAATTTGGTGTTCGTGGATTACCAATGAATCACAATCAACGTTTTGCCTTGTCAGGCTTGTTTGCAACAATGGGCTTTGGATTACCAGCCGGATTAGCTGGTGCTTTGAGTGTTCCTGAAGGTCAAGCTTGGACGCTTTCAGGTGATGGTGGTTTCTCAATGGTAGCGCCTGATTTAATTACCGAAGCTAGATATGGATTGCCAGTTGTTAATGTCATTCTTTCAAATGAAAGATTAGGCTTTATCTACTATGAACAAGTTGCATCAAAACAACACTTGTACGGAGTTGATTTGACAGGTGCTGACTGGGCTAAAGTGGCCGAAGGCCTTGGCGGAATTGGATTTACTGTTAAATCAATTAAGGATGTTAATGAAACATTCGATAAGATTAAAGAGCTACAGGCTTCTGGAAACAAGAAACCAATCGTCGTTAATGCAGTGATTAAACAAGATGATCCAATAGCAACGGCCTTTATGCCTTTGGATCCTAAATTGTATGGTCAAGATGCAGTTGATGCCTATGCAAAGAAGTATCATATCGATGTTAAGGAACAACCTTCACTCGGAGAAATTTTGAGAGCTCAAGGAGACAATCAGTAATGTTAAAAATAGATTATTTAGATGGCAAGGTGGAGAAGACAAAGGAGTATAAAAATGGTGATCAGTTCGTAGCCATTCAGCAATTGGAAGTACCTGACTTTGAAGATTATGTCAAAATTATTCAGGCAACCGAAGATAATCGAAAATTACCTTTGAAAGATTCTACAATGTACGGTCTATATAATTATTTGATAAACAAGTAAAATAAAAGACGGGATAAAATTTATCTCGTCTTTTTATTTTTATTAAAATGAGGGAATTGTATGTCAGTTGATAATTTAAGGGATTTAAAAAAATTAGTTCAATCTAAGGGAGATGGGTTTGAAGTTACAGGCTCAGCCTTTGAATTCTGTGATCAAGTACATCAGGCGCAGGTATTTGGCAGCGGTTCTGATTGGTCGATAGCAGCAACCAACGGTTGGATGGCACTAGTTACTGGATTTAATCATAAGATACACCGCCTATTTATGAGTCAGGATAAAAAAGAACGTGAAGATCTTCAACATTTGATTTCTACACAGTATGTTATAAAAAAAACTGAACAGGCTGAAAAATATCAGTTAATTCTAAAAAAATAAAAAACGACCATTTTATAGAATGATCGTTTTTTTTTAACCAAAATTACCGGAAACATAATCTTCGGTTGCCTGCATTTGAGGGTTAGTAAAAATATTGACGGTTGAGTTATATTCAATTACATGTCCTAAATGTAAGAAAGCAGTGTAATCACTAATACGTGATGCTTGTTGGAGATTATGAGTAACGATAATAATGGAATAGTCTTTACTTAAATTTTTTAAAGTTTCTTCAATCTTAGAAGTTGAAATGGGATCTAGTGCACTGGCTGGTTCATCTAGAAGTAAGATGTCTGGATGCATGGCAATTGATCTAGCAATGCAGAGACGCTGTTGTTGACCACCTGAAAGAGCTAGGGCACTTTTATCGAGATCATCTTTAACTTCATCCCAAAGGGCGGCTCCCTTCAAACTTTGCTCCAAACGCTCCTCTAAATCTTGTTTTTTCTTCATTCCAGCATTCTTTAGAGCAAAAGTAATGTTTTCACTAATTGACTTGGCAAAAGGATTAGGTCTTTGAAAAACCATTCCAATATGTTTACGTACTTCATAAACATTAGTTGACGGTGAATTTATATTGACTCCACGATAAGAGATTTCTCCATCAACCGTAGCAATTTTGTCATTCATGCGATTTAAACAACGTAGAAAAGTTGATTTTCCTGAACCAGAAGCTCCGATCAAAGCTGTGATTTTGTATCTTGGAAAATTTAGATTTGCGTCAAAGATTGCTTGACTCTTACCATAATAGACTTGAACGTTCTGCGTAGAGAGGGCCAGTTTTTCCTTAATATCTGTTATATAAGATTCGTTTAAGTTATATTCATTCATATTTGGTACCTCATTTCGTGGCAGTAATTTTTTTGTACAATTTATTACCCAAGAAACGAGCCCCTAGGTTAAAAAGAAGAATAACGATGATCAGTACGGCAGATGAAGCACTAGAAATTAAATTTGCATCTGGCGTGACGCTTTCGGTGTTAACTTTCCAAATATGGACAGCTAAGGTTTCAGCGGGACGCATTGGGTTTAAAAAACTATTAGTGGAGAAAATATTCCAATTACTGTAATCGACAGTCGGAGCACTTTGACCAGCAGTATAAATTAAAGCAGCGGCTTCACCGAAAATTCTACCGGCACTCAAAATCAATCCAGTAAGGATTCCAGGTAATGCGGCAGGCAAAATGATTTTAGTAGTAGTTTTCCAATTAGATAAACCTAGTGACATACCGGCCTCTCTTTGTAAATTAGGAACATTATGTAGCGATTCTTCAATATTTCTAGTCAATAAAGGTAGATTAAAGAAGGTTAACGCAATGGCACCAGATAGGATGGAGAATCCTAGCTTTAATTTGATAACGAATAGTAAATATCCAAACAAACTAACAACAACTGAAGGCAGTGAACTTAAAACTTCGACACTAGTTCTGATTAAATCGGTAAACCAATTGTCAGAGGCATATTCAGATAAGTAAATACCGGCGCCTAAACCAATAGGTAAAGAAACAATAATTGTTAATACTAATAGATAGAGGGAATTGAATAACTGATCGCGAATACCACCACCAGCACTAAAAGATTGAGCAGACGAAGTTAAGAAGTGCCAAGAGATGTCGGGAACACCATTAAAAAGAATATATCCTAGAATGGCAATCAACAATAAAATTACGGCAGCAACGATGGTGTAAATAATAAAACTGGCGATACGGTCGATTTTTTTAGCATTCATTTAGAAACGACCTCTCTTTCCAATGAATTTGACAATCAAATTAAGAATCAACGACATTAATAGAAGAATCAAAGCTAATGACCACAAAGCATTGTTGGGAAGAGTTCCCATAACAGTATTGCCAATATCAGTGGTCAATTTACTTGTCAGGGTAGAAGCAGGTGAAATTAAATTTTTGGGCATTAAAGCCGCATTACCAATAACCATTTGAACGGCTAAAGCTTCACCAAAAGCACGAGCTATTCCAAAGATGATAGCTGTCAATAATCCAGGAATAGCAGCACGTAGTACTACTTTGTAAATGGTTTGCCATCTAGTAGCTCCTAAGGCCAAAGAGGCTTGACGATAATACATAGGAACCGACTTGAGACTATCTACGGATAAGGAAGTAATCGTTGGCAGAATCATTACGAATAAAACCAATGTACCTGAGAAAATACCAAATCCAGTTCCTCCAAAAATTCTTCTAATAAAAGGAACAATGACAGATAGACCGATGAAACCATAAACAACTGAAGGAATACCGACCAATAATTCAATGACGGGTTGTAAAATTTTACTACCGTTCTTACTAGAAAATTCTGACATAAAGATTGCTACACCAATGGCGAAAGGGGTAGCAATTAGGGCGGCCAAAAGTGTCACGCTGAATGAGGTAACAATCATTGGTAAAGCACCAATATCAGGTCGTCCTTTGTTATCCAAAGCACCAGGATTCCAATTGGTCTTTGTTAAAAAATCAAAAACATTAACCTTATCCTTGGTAAAGGTGGCTAAACCCTTAGAAGCAATAAAATAGAGGATACATGTAACTAGTAAAATGATTAAACCGATGCATAGATAACAAATTCCCTTGCCAAAGTAGTCTTGAAAAGTGGCTTTGGATTTCGTTTGTAGTTTCTTTTGAATTTTATCCATAAGGGAATCACTCCTGTATATACAAAAAGAACCCCGACCAAGGTTTACAAGGTTGAAGTCCCTCTGATTATTTATTTAGAACTAACTGTTCCTTTTGAATCTTTTTGAACTTTCATGTTATGAATACTGATATATCCCATATCTTTAACTAATGATTTTTGAACGTCATCTGAATTCATGTAATTTATGAATTTAGCAATGGCACCTTTAGCAGCTCCGTTTGTATACATGTGTTCGTATGACCAGATCTTCCATTTGTTTGTTTCAACGTTGGCATCTGTTGGCTTAACATTGTCGATTGAAACAGCTTGGATCTTATCATTAATATATGAGAATGCTAGGTAACTTACAGCACCTGGTGTACTTTCAACAATCTTTTGAACAGTACCATTTGAGTCTTGTTCTTGAGATTTAACAGCTTCAGCACCCTTTAAAACAGCTGCTTCGAATGTTGCACGAGTACCACTACCTTTAGCACGATTGACAACGGTGATCTTTTCATCTTTACCACCGACTTCTTTCCAGTTGGTGATCTTACCAGTAAAGATCTTTTTAACTTGGTCCATTGTAAGGTTCTTAACGTTAGCATCTTTGTTAACAACTGGAGCCATACCTACAACTGCAACCTTATGATCAGTAAGTTTCTTAGAATCGATACCTTGTTTTTCTTCAGCAAAAATATCAGAGTTACCAATTTCTACTGATTTGTCTTGCACTTGACTTAATCCAGTACCAGAACCTCCACCTTGAACAGTGATGTTGATTTTACTATTCTTCTTTTGGAAATTTGTTGCTGCTTTTTCAACAAGTGGTTGTAGAGCAGTTGAACCGACAGCGGTAACCTTACCTGAAGTCTCATTGCTGCTGTTGCCTTTTGATGCAGCTGAGGAATCTTTACTGCCACTATTTCCACAGCCAGTTAGGATTAGCATTAAAGCTGCAACTCCTAATACTAATGAAATGATAGTTTTCTTTTTCATTCTTAAAACCCCTATTCAAAGTCGTATTGGTAAATTTCTTTATCGAACAATATAAATATAAGGCGACTGTGTATATATAATGTTTATTTAATGTAAAGTTTATGTAAAGTTGTTAAAAAAATATACATTTAGCCAGTAGACTATCTTTTGCAAGGGATTCAAGAGTTTCACTTAATATAACAATAATTGTAAATACATATATTCAAATACAATGGATGAATTGGACTTTGTAAATGACCTACCTAATTTCCATTGTTATAATCAAAATGTTAAGTGGCTGTTGTTAGTTTTGTTAAGAAAATTTACCTTTTCTAAACTTTTTAATATTGTAAAGTTTCAGCCCTTGCAATATTAAATGACCGGAAGGAAGTAGAGATAGGATGCAACCGCTAGTATTGTTGAGTAATAAGCTATCACTTTTTATCGAGATCAATGGTTATTTTAATAATCAGGGATGGTTTATCAGGAATGTAACTGATCCAAATGAAGTTGAAAAATTAGTTGAAAATGAAGATGTCGCTGGATTGCTTTGGGATTCATCGATCACTAGCATGAGTCAATCTTTGAAGATACTAAAATCGCTACGCAGCAAAATTTCAGGACCAATAATAGTTTTAGCACCAGCCAAAGATAAGAAAAGACGGTCACTTTTTTACAATATTAATATAGATAGCTTTATTACAAGACCATTTGAATATCCTGAATTGGTGGCCAAGGTAAAGCAATTATTTTGGGTTTATGATCGCTTTTCTATTACCAATGATTTGAAGAAAAGTAAAAAGCAGGAATATCGAACTGAGACAGTTAAGTACAACGATATTGTGATTGATTTTAAGCATTATCGGGTCACACATCGAGGTTATGATATTGGTCTAACGCCAAAGGAATTCAGTTTGTTTTGGTATCTAGTTCAGCATCGCGGAAAGGTTTTGAGTAGAGACCAATTATTAGAAGGAGTCTGGGGTTATGATTCAGCTGGCTCTAGTCGAACAGTTGATATTCACATCAGTCATTTAAGAGATAAATTAGCAGAAAAATCTGAAACCAAGAATTGTATAAAAACAGTGCGTGGCTTTGGATATGTATTGGATAATCAATATCCATTCGAAAATTTCAATAACAAGTTAGCCACTTGGACAAAATAAATTGAATCCAAG
>NZ_AZES01000082.1 GCF_001434985.1 Companilactobacillus paralimentarius DSM 13238 = JCM 10415
TTTATTTTGTCATTTTTCTAAAGTGGCTAACTTGATTATAAAATTCGCCTTTAAAATAATACTCAATATTTGTTATTATATATATGTTTAAACATATTCTTTGGCTAGGAGGATTTAATCGTGAATTATATTAATAAGGAATTACCTGAATTCGATGTTGATGCATATCAAGCTGGTGAATTAAAGACTGTTACCAAAAATGATTTGTTAGGGAAATGGTCAATTATTTTTTTCTATCCTGCTGATTTTTCATTTGTTTGTCCTACAGAATTAAGTGAGTTGCAAGACTTGTATGAAGAATTCAAAACTGCTGGAGCTGAAATTTACTCAGTCTCAGTTGATAGTCAGTATTCACATATGTCTTGGGCAGAGACAACGGAAACTATTGGTAAAATCCAATATCCAATGTTGTCAGATCAAAAACATGAGTTGACAGACTTTTTCAATATGATTGATGAAACTAGTGGTCAAGATTATCGTGGTGTCTTTATCGCTGATCCAAAGGGAATTATCAAGTCATACACTGTTAATGCTATGGGTGTAGGTAGAAATCCAAAAGAAATTCTACGAACCTTACAAGCGGCACAATTTGTTGAAGAACATGGTGATAACGTTTGTCCAGCAAATTGGCATCCCGGGGAAGATACAATTAAACCTAGCGGAGATTTGGTTGGTAAAATTTAATTCTATTTTACGAAGACATTCAATTACTTTGGATGTCTTTTTTATTTTGTTGCTCCGTTATAACTATATATAGTGATACGAAATCAAAAAAATCTATATCTTGTATCAAATGATAAATTCCTAATTTAGCAAGTGAGTTAAGCGCTTTACACCGATATGTCGTCAATATGCTCAAGAAACCATTTACCAAATTTAGTTCAATTGGTGGTATGATTTTAGCTGTCGGTTAAATTGATATTTTTTAGAAATACGGTTTAAGGGATAAATAAAAATTGACCATTTCAAAATATAAATGCCACAATCATATATTTTGGCAATGGTCCAAGAGGAGAAGGATAAATGAGTATATTTAATCCAAAATGGTATGTTGAACAAATGAAACATTGGAGTTTCAAGAGTTACATGCTATTAATGTTTGGCTTGGGGGCCATCACTGCATCAACACTTTCACATTCTATTAATGCAATTGCTGTTTGGACATGGTTTGCGGCCGTTTTAGGTTTCACATGTACAGTTGCTATTACAAATGCAAAACCTTTAAATGGTGTTTTAGGATTAGTTTCAGCACTTATTTATATTTTTGTAGCTATCAATGCTAAGAACTTCTCTGATGTTGTTCTTCAATTAAGTTACATTATTTTGCTAGATATTCCTGTTTTGATCAGTCCACAATGGGCTAAGGATGCTGAAAAGCATATTCATGGTTTAACTGCTATTAAGTGGCTTTGGACAGCGTTATTTTTCTTTGCTTCATGGGGATTGCTTTATTTGATGGATACACATCTATTCATCAGTCCACGTCCAATTATTGATTCTGTAGCTGCTGCTATTGGATTTACAGGTGCACTTCTATGTACATTACGTTTCCGTGAACAATATTATTTCTGGACTGCTCAAGGTATTATGTCAATCGTTCTTTGGGGTGTTACCGCTACACAAGGTGATGCTAGTCCCGTTCTATTCTTGACATACATCATGTACTTCATGAATGATATGATTGCTTTCTTCGACTCACATATTCACTGGTTCCACAAAGATGCTACTGAAAACAGAGCTAAGAGTGAAGAATTGGCTAATAATTAATCTGTTTTTTGTTGCATTTAAATTACCAATTAGATTATTATTGTTGAACAATAGTAATCTAGAAGGGTAAATGAAACTGTGAAAAAATTTGTTAAAATCACTTTATCAGTCGTTATAGGCGTTACGTTATTTGTCGATGTAGCGGCTGGGGGTTACATGTTTAACTATGCATTTAGTAAGAGTGGGTACAGTAGTCAGATAAAGGGTCACTTGAGTAAGAACAGTCAATGGTTTTTGAGACAAAAACCGCAGATCTGGGAACAGACTACAAAAGACCATATAAAACTAAAGGCTCGATATTTACCTGCCGAGAAGGAAACCGCCAAAACAGTGGTTGTTGTCCACGGATTTGGTAGTGCTAGTAAATATATGGGGTCTTATGTCAGAATGTTTCACAACGCAGGATATAACGTTCTGGCGCCGGATAATCGTTCTTTTGGTATGAGTCAGGGTAAATACGCCGGGTATGGTTGGAAAGATCGAACCGATATGATGAATTGGATCAAACGACTTAATCGGAAATTTGGATCTGATTCACAGATTGGACTCTACGGTATCAGTATGGGTGCTGCAACAGTCATGTATACTTTGGGGGAACATCCTAAAAATGTTCGTTTTGCTATAGCCGATTGTGGCTATTCAACGATTTCCGGTGAGTTATCTTATCAACTAAAAGAAATGTTCCATTTGCCAAGTTTCCCAATTGTGCCTACAGCTAGCCTTTTTGCTGATTTTATGGCAGGTTATAATTTCTATCAAGCCAGCACTAAGGACAGTCTGAGGAATAATAAGGTACCATTATTTGTTATTCATGGTTCGAAAGATGATTTTGTACCAACTAAGAATGCTTATTTGAATTATGATTACACTAACGGTCCTAAAAAGCTTTGGATTGTTAAGGGTGCTAGTCATGCTAATTCCTATAGTAAGGCCGAGCAGCTTTACATTGATAAAGCAACGGATTTTGCTAATAAATATTTTAATTAAAATAATAGCCAGTAACTCGAGATGGGTTACTGGCTATTTGTGTTCTTATTCATGCTTTTGGTATATGATAATTTTACTAAACAAAGGTAGGTGATTGAATGCAAGAACAAGATGATTTGCGTTATTTTTTGAATCGAAAGCAAAAGTTTGATGTTCGTGCAGTATTGATCTTATTACATCAGGGTGAAGTCTTTGTTAGACAAGAGAATAGCAAGCAAGAATTGTATATCCTGCCTGGCGGAGCTGTTAAATTTAACGAAGAAAGTCAATCTGCTGCTGAGCGTGAGGCATATGAAGAACTAGGTTTAACCGATTTGAAGCTAGAATTTGCAGGTATCTTAGAAAACTTCTGGAAATTGAAGAGGATTGAATATCAACAATTGAATTTGATCTATCGTCAAGAAGTTAACGATGAAGTATATCATCAGCTACAACATTTGGATTACCAGAAATTTGATTTGCCCCCTAATTCTGATTTGAAGTGGGTTAGAGTTGATCAAATAGAAGATACTTTGCATCCGAAAGGAATTGCTAGAATTTGTTATCCAAAGGCCAAAGTACAGCATTTAATCAATCTTCAAAAAATTAATTTTTAAAAAATGATTCGTTATTGATTTTGTTATCGGTAACGAATTTTTTTTGTGAAATCCGATTGACTATGCAAAATGGGATGAATAATATTAAAAGTACGCTACCACGGTAAGCGCTTACTATATATAAAAGGGGGGATTTAGATGTCGATGATTGAAGTATCTAATTTAACAAAGGATTTTCGAAAAACTATTAAGTCACCAGGACTAGTAGGAGCCTTTAAATCATTGATTAAGCCAAAATATGAAACTTTTGAAGCCGTCAAAAATTTGAGCTTCGAGGTACCTAAGGGGGAAATTTTGGGCTTTATTGGTGCTAACGGTGCAGGTAAATCAACAACCATTAAGATGTTAACCGGAATCTTAACGCCGACTAGTGGATATTGCCGGATCAACGACAAAATCCCTCAAGAGGATCGTCAAAATTATGTTAAAGATATCGGGGTTGTTTTTGGTCAAAGAACCCAATTGTGGTGGGATCTACCATTGCGTGAAACCTATTCAGTTTTAAAAGAAATTTACAATGTACCTGACAAAAACTTCTATAAACGAATGGATTTTCTAAATGAAGTTTTGGATTTAAATGACTTCATTACTAGCCCAGTAAGAACCTTATCATTGGGACAACGTATGCGAGCCGATATTGCTGCCTCACTGTTGCATAATCCGAAGGTTCTATTTCTGGATGAACCAACAATTGGGTTAGATGTATCAGTTAAGGATAAGATCAGACATGCCATCGAACAGATCAATCAAGAAGAGCAAACCACAATCATTTTGACGACACATGATTTAGGCGATATTGAATTGTTGTGTAATCGTGTTTTCATGATCGATCATGGACAAGAAGTTTTTGATGGAACAATCAAACAATTGAAGAATCGTTTTGGACACATTAGAGAAATTGAGTTTGAATTGGTCAATGCGGAGGATGCGAATCGTCTAAACTTTTCTCAATTTGGTTCAGCTATTGAGTATTCGCAGAATGAAAAGAATGTTCGAGTTAAATTTGATAGTAGCAAAGTATCAGTTCCTGATGTTATCAGATTGACCTTGTCACAAGTTGACGTTCAAGATATCAGTGTTAAAGATGCGGATATAGAAGATATCGTTAGGAGGATTTTCCGAAAGGAGGCGGCCGAACATGACTAATTTCTTGAGAAAATATCGTCCCTTTGTATCAGCGGGTATCGAAGAGGCAATTGTTTATCGTGCTAATTTTCTGCTATTTGCGTTGGGTAATACTTTAGGCGCCTTTGTAACTTATTTCTTATGGAAAGCTGTCTTCCAATCGAGTACGAATTCAAGTTTAAGTGGGTTTACTTTTCCGGAGATGGTTTTGTATATCTTTTTGAGTTTCTTTACTGGAATTCTAACCTCAAGTGATGGTTCTAGTAGTGTTGGGGATGAAGTCAAAGATGGCTCAATTGCAATGCGTATCCTCAAACCAATCAGTTTTACGGCTAATTATTTTTATGAAGAAATTGGTAGTAAACTTATCGATGTCGGTGTTTTAGCAGTACCACTATTTGGTGGTATTTTAATCTATCAAATTGTTGGTACTGGGACACCAGTTCTTAATTTGGGCAATTTGTTATTGTACTTTTTCAGTGCAACAGTTGCATATCTAATTAATTTTTACTTTAATATTTGTTTTAGTTTCACCGCATTCTTTTTTCGGAATCTGTGGGGATCAAACGTTTTAAAAAATGCTTTGGTAATCTTCATGTCAGGATCATTAGTACCTTTGGCATTTTTCCCACCAGTCTTACAGAATGTTCTGAAAGTGTTGCCATTTTCATCATTACTATACACGCCGGTAATGCTGTATCTCGGAAAGTATAGCATGCAACAAACTATTTCTGTATTACTCCTACAAATCTTTTGGTTGATATTCTTTATTTTTTTAGCAAAAATCATTTGGCATTTTGCTATCAAACATTTGAGTATCCAGGGAGGTTAATATGAGAAGAGTATTACATCTAGAAAAAATTTTTATTTCACAATATTTAAAACAGACGATGGAATATAAGGCTGATTTTATCGTTGGAGTTTTGGGAGTTCTACTCAATCAAGTTTTAAATTTGATCTTTTTACAAGTTATCTTTAGTCAGGTACCTAAATTAGCCGGCTGGAGTTTACAACAGATTGTCTTTATCTATGGATTTGCCTTAATTCCCAAGGGATTGGATCATCTCTTCTTTGATAATCTTTGGATCGTTGGTCAAAAATTAGTTAGAAAAGGTGAATTCGATAAATATTTAACACGTCCTATCAATCCACTTTTTCACGTGCTAGTTGAGACCTTTCAAGTCGATGCTTTTGGTGAATTATTGGTTGGTGTTATCTTATTGGTTATGTCATCAGCTACAGTCCATTGGACTTTGTTAAAAGTGATTTTATTTATTGTTTCAATTCCATTTGCCACGGCTATTTATACAGCTTTAAAAATTGGTACTTCGGCCGCAGCGTTTTGGATGAAAAAGAGTAATACTATCACTTACTTGTTTTATATGTTTAACGATTTTGCTAAGTATCCGGTTAGCATTTTCAATCATCTAATTCGTTGGATCATTTCTTTTGTCATTCCATTTGCTTTTACGGCCTTTTATCCAGCCAGCTATTTCTTAACTGGAAAGAATGTGTTGTTTAATTTAGGTGGATTAGTGGTTATCTCAGTGGTCTTCTTATTCATTTCTATTAAGATCTGGAATAAAGGAATTTCATCTTATGAAAGTGCTGGATCGTAAAAAAAAGGAACTTCCTTTTGCCATTTGAAGCGATTGGAAGTTCTTTTCTTTATGCATTTTGTGTTTGACCACTAATATTTTTAACTGATGAAGTATCATCGCTGACCTTTTCTGCAGTTTCCATTTCCTCAGTATGTTCTTGTTTGTAAGCTGCCTTATCAAGAACTTTGAAGAATGGAAGGTAAACAGCAACGGCAATGACTAATTCAATTAATTGCCATACTGGAGCACGCCAATCACCAGCAGTAATTAAATAACCATTGATAAAGATTGGAGTTGTCCATGGAACTTGAGCAATAACCATGCCAATAATATGAGCTTTCATTAAGAAGTATGTAATGCCTTGTAGAACCATTGGAATTAAAATGAAAGGAATTGATAATGTTGGATTTAGAACAACAGGGAAACCAAACATAATAGGTTCGCTAATTTCAAAAACTGAAGGAATAGCACCTAATCTAGCTAGTTGTTTGTAGCGTTTGCTCTTGGCAAAGAGAAGACAACAAATAACTAGAGCTAGAATAGCACCGGTACCACCGATATTCATACCAAAATCAAGGAATCCATCGGCTGTGATATGTGTTGGAGCAATGCCTTTAGAGACATCCTTGATATTTGCCATCAAAAAGTAGGTATAAATAGGTGAAGCCACTGCACCTAAGACATTGTTTCCGTGGATACCAACTGTCCAGAGGATCAGAGTTAAGAATAAGGCAAACTCAACACCCCAGAAACTATTTAATCCACCAACTAATGGTGAGAAGATTGCTTGAATAACGGCATTGATTTTGATGTTAAAGAGAACTCTTATAATCCAGAAGAAACCTAAAGATGCACATGCGGGGATTAGAGCAACAAAGGAGCTAGCAACAGCTGGTGGTACTGAATCTGGAAGAGTAATGACAATGTGCCTTCTAATGAAGAAAGCTACAATTTCACTTGAAATAATTGAAACAATAATTGCAGTAAACATACCATCTGATCCTAAAGTCGAAGGATCGATTTGGAATTTATCATTCAACATACAAAGAAGGAATGCTGAAACACCGATAGCTGTACCGGATAATGTATCTATTTTATTTAATTTGGCCATCTCATGACTCATACCGATGGCAACAATAACAGCTAAGATACCAAAAGTAATGCTAACAGCCGACTGTAATTTTGCTTGATAGGGTGCGACTAATTGTGTCCAACCTGGGAGTGGCAGATTTGCCAAGATCATAAAGATACTGCCAAAGATTGTAAATGGAACGGTAATAATCATTCCGTCACGTAATGCCAACATATATTTCATATTACTGAGTTTTGCTAACGCTGGGCTAAAACTATTTTGAAACCAATTTGTAATCGCTTTCATAACTAAACTTTCCTTTCCGCTTGATTACCTTTAATCTAGCATATGGAAATGGTATTGTAATTAAAGATAATGCTAGCTAAATACAACATATTGAAGGTGAATTCAATGAGATATAGTTTCAAAGCAAAGGATCGATCATTACCATTATATGTAGACAGTATTGGTTACAAATGGCGACAAGAGAATGTGTCTAGACCGAAAGGTTATAATTACGTTCATTGGTTACAGACATATTCGGGAACTGGAATAGTAAATATTGAAGGTCGAACAATAGAATTGAAAGAAAATCAGGGCATTTTGATCAATCAGAATATCCCTCATGCTTATCATTCTAAAAATGGTCTTTGGATTACAGATTATTTTTCCTTTGGTGGTTTATTAATTTCAGAGATTACTAAGGTACTGGGAATCCAAGATTATCTTTATATTGAAACTCCAGAGAGTAAGCTAAAAAATTTTATTGAAGTGCATCATAAGGAATTTAAAGAAAATAATCGTTTAGCTATCTATGAATCTTCGACTCTAGTTTATGAATTCATGCTTTTGATAAAGAAGTATTGTGTCGTCAATCCACACAATTATCAGATGAACAAAAAAATTATTGATCCTATTTTACAGTTGATTCGTGAATCATACCAACAGAATTTGACTAATAATGATTTTGTTAAACTAACAAACTACAGTTTACAGTACATCTTGGAAGCCTTTAGAACTAATTATGGCAGTTCGCCACATCAAATCTTGATAGATTATCGTATAAAGATGGCTAAGGAATTGTTATTGAATGAACCGGAGCTCTCAATTGATGAGATTGGTCAAAAAGTCGGTTTCAATACTAATAGTTATTTCATTTCAATGTTCAAACGCGGTGAAAAGGTCACACCAGGAAAGTTTCGTGGATTATATAGATAGTTTCAATATCTGATATTTTTGTACTATTCTCCTTAATTACTAGTTGTTATTTCTATGGTAAATTGATTCATAATCAAATAAAAGGAGAAATGACTATGAAATTTCCTGAACATTTCTTGTGGGGTGCGGCTTCGGCGGCTTATCAAGTCGAAGGTGCCTATAAAAACGATGGCAAAGGTCCATCAATTTGGGATGAGTTTTCGAAAATTCCAGGAAAAACAAAACACAATACCAATGGTCAGATTGCAGTCGATTTCTATCATCATTACAAAGAAGATATTGCTTTAATGGCGGAAATGGGTCTCAAGGCATATCGTTTTAGTGTTTCTTGGAGTCGGATTTTACCTGATGGTGAAGGCAAAGTTAATCAAGAGGGATTAGCGTTTTATGAAAAAGTAATCGATGAACTTCAAAAAAATCAGATTGAACCTATTTTGACACTGTATCATTGGGATCTTCCTGAAGCTCTACAAATTAAGTATGGTGGTTGGGAGAGTCGTCATACAATTGATGCTTTTCTAAAATACTGTCGGGTACTCTTTGATAATTTTGGCAATAAGGTTAGGTATTGGATTACCTTTAATGAACAGAACGTATTTACTTCATTAGGCTATCGTTGGGCATCTCATCCACCTAATGTTTCAAATCCTAAGAGAATGTTTCAGGCTAATCACATTGTCAATTTAGCAAATGCTAGAGCCATTCAACTATTTCACCAGATGGTTCCCCAAGGTAAGATAGGTCCCAGCTTTGGCTACGGGGAAGTTTATCCATTAACTAGTTCTCCTGCAGATGTTTTAGCTGCCGTTGATGCTAATCAGTTTAACAATGATTGGTGGTTGGATGTTTATTGTCGAGGCGAATATCCAGAAAAAATTATGTGTTTGTTAAAGCAGATGCATATAGCTCCAGATGTAACTATCGAGGATAAAAAAACTCTGCAGGCAGGTAAACCTGATTTTCTTGGAATCAATTATTATCACGGGGGAACGGTCAAGGCACCTGATACTGAAAAAAGTACTATAGAAAAAAACTTTGACAAAATTGATCCTTACTTGATGGCTGGGGACGTACAAGAGGATACCCCTGAGTCACGACTGTTTCAATCAGTTGAAAATCCCTATCTAGATAAAACCGATTGGGGCTGGGAAATTGATCCAATTGGATTTAGAATTGCTTTGAGACAGGTTTATGAGAAGTATCGTTTACCACTTATTATCACTGAAAATGGTTTAGGAGCTTTTGATAAATTGAAAGATGATCAAGTAGATGATCAATATCGAATTGATTATTTAAATGAGCATTTGGTACAAGTTGGAAAAGCTATCTCTGATGGAGTACCAGTATTTGGTTTCTGTGCTTGGTCATTTACCGATTTATTGAGCTGGCTAAACGGCTATGATAAACGTTATGGGTTTGTCTATATTGATCGGAATGACTATTCTCCTAAATCATTGTTGAGAATTAAGAAAAAGAGTTTCAACTGGTATCAAGGAATAATCGAAACCAATGGTGGAAAGTTAGAGGTAAAATAATGTCAATTTTGTACGGTGGTGACTACAATCCTGAGCAATGGCCTGAAGATACTTGGCAAGACGACTGGGATAAGTTAAAACAAGCACATGTTAATTCAGCAACAATTAATGTTTTCTCGTGGTCTTTATTAGAACCAGAGGAAGGCGTCTTTAATTTTGATAAGTTAGATAAAATTATTGCCTTATTGGAAAAAAATAATATAAAAATTGTTATGGCTACTTCTACAGCAGCTTTGCCATTCTGGATGACTAAAAAGTATCCAGAAATCAATCGTGTAGATGATTATGGCAGACGTCAAATTGGTGTTAAACGAGAGAACGCTTGTCCTAATAGTCCTGAATTTCAACGTTTAGCTAGTCAATTGGTCGAAAAAATAGCACAACGTTATTCTTCGGTTAAAAATATTACACACTGGCACATTTCAAATGAATACAATGGTTACTGTTACTGTGAGAATTGTACGAAAGCTTTCAGAGAATAGCTAAAATATCAGTATGATAATGATTTGGATAAAATCAATCAGGCTTGGGGAACTAATGTCTGGAGTCATACTTATCACAGGTGGGATGAAATTGTACCTCCAATGAGAATTGGTGATACATATGATAATGGAAAACCAGTGATGTCGGGATTGGATATGGCCTATCGTAGATTTCAATCAGATAGTCTTTTGAACAATTTTAAAATGGAACGAAATATTATTAGAAAATATGATCAACGTCCGGTAACAACTAATCTAATGGGTTCACAAAAGGATTTGGATTACTTCAAGTGGGCCAAAGAAATGGACATTGCTTCTTGGGACAACTATCCCAGCTTTGATACGCCAGCCGGTTATACTGCTATGCAACATGACTTAATGCGCGGAGTCAAAGATCAACCATTTATGTTAATGGAGCAAACGCCTAGTCAACAAAATTGGCAACCATTTAATTCTTTGAAAGCACCTAACCAAATGCGGATGCTCAGTTATCAAGCAATGGCTCATGGAGCCAAAACTATTCAATTTTTCCAATTAAAACAAGCTCGTAATGGTTCAGAAAAATTGCATAGTGCCATGATTTCACATGCTGAATCAACTAAGACACGTGTCTTTGGTGAATTGAAGAAGTTAGGTAGTGAATTGAATCAATTACCTGAAGATTTGGAAAACTCACGTAATCAATCAAAGGTCGGAATGATCTTTGATTGGAATAGTTACTGGTGCCTAGAGGATTGTATGGGACCAACGACTAATTTGGATTATGTTCAAGAGGTTTATGACTATTACAGAGCCTTTTATAATCGTAAAGTTGGTGTTGATATGATCTCCAAAGAAACTGATTTGCAAAAGTATCAGATTGTCGTTGCTCCAAGCATGTATATCAATTCACCAGAAATGACTACTAAGATTGAAAAATTTGTTCAAAATGGTGGCATTTTTATCACTGATTACATGTCTGGCTTGGCTGATAAAGATGATAATGTTTATCTGGGCGGTTATCCTGGCCTTTTAAAGAATGTTCTAGGGTTAAAGTACGAAGAAACAGATGCCTTACCATTCGATCAGATGCATGATTTGGTGTCTGACGGCAAGATTATTGGAAAAGGTGGTTTAGTTTGTGATTTGATTCAGCCGCAAACAGCAGAATCGTTGGCTCATTACAGTGATGAAGTCTTTTATCAGAAAAATTCAGTTTTAACGAAGAATCACTTTGGAAAAGGTTTCGCTTACTATGCTGGTAGTCGGTTGGATGATCAAGCTATGGACTTCTTTATGAAGGATATTTTGCAGCAAGCTCAAATCACACCAGATGAAACCAAAACAGGCGTTGAGGTCGTTACGAGAACAGGTAAAACGGCTCGCTATACTTTTGTCATTAATACTGATAGTCAACCTAGGCAAATTAATAATCCCTATCCCAACAGTAAGGATTTGTTGACACAAACGATGACAACTAAAGAAATTGATTTAAAGCCATATGATGTATTGATCTTGGAAAATGGATTATAGATATTGAAAAAGTGCATCTCGAAACGTAAATGGATTTGATTCTACGTTTTGAGATGCACTTTTAAACTCACTTTAGTATTTGTTCAATTGTCTTACGGGGTACTTGTTTCTTTTCCACCTTTTCCCAAGAAAGAACTTTATCATATTTGCGATTATAAACGACTTTTAAGTAGTTATCAGCTTTGATAGGGCGGCCGATAGTGCTATTGAACTTTAATAACTTTTCGTTGCCATCCTTATCATAAGCCTTTTGTTTATAATAATATTCCTTATAGTCGGCACCAGAATCATCCTTTTCAATGATTTCTTTGTATGAATCACTAACATAAGTATAATAGTCATCCCCAGTAAAGTTAGGAACGTACCAAAATTGATAAGCCATCAATGGTATTAAAACTATTAATGCAATTACTAAACTAATGCCGACTTTTTTATTCATCATTTATCCCTCCGAATTCATTAGGAATAATAGCATAAATATTGAAACAATAGTCCTAACGATTTTGTAAGGTCTGTAAGATAAATAATAGGAAGGTTCCCATATCAAGAATTTTCCCACATTGAAAATGTTAGATTCAAACAGTAAATTTTTCCCCAAAATGGCTGATTTGATCGTGATACTTCACAAAAATATGTGCATCTTTATTTTCAGCAATTGGATAATTAAAAAATTGACCAGAAAAGATATTTCTTTGATTAAGGTAGGAAAAGTCTACCGTATCACTTTGAATTTCATCGATTGTAGCTGGACTATTGCCGACATTGCGAATCTCAATAGTTTGTTTATTGATACGCCGACAAATCACATAAGGTCGATTCTTTTGTAGTAGTAATTTATTTTTAGTTTTCATCAATCCTTTGATTTGAAAGAGACTGGTTGAAATTAAGATTAAGCCGACTAAAACAGATAGAGCCAGAATGAAACTGGCAATAACTAATAAAATTTGCGTTGCTGAATTCATGTTTTCACCTCAAATTTATTATTTCATAATCATGTTTATCTTACAATTCCGTCACATCAAACTAACAGTTTAGTTATAGAAGCACTTGTTAGTTTACATTTGGGTAAATAGATTAGATAATTACTTTCGATAGATGCATACATTGTGTATCTATCAATCAAAAATAATTCAAAAAGGTACATACACCAGTACGTTTACTCCGTAACCAGAAAGTCGTCTATAAGACGACTTTTTTGCTATATAAAAATGATGATGAGATAATTATAGCTAATAAGAGGCGAGGATTATGAAATTTAATATATTCGTAAATCAAATCCCTAAAGATTTATATTTTCCTAATTTTTTGATAAATCCTTTTATTGGAGCAATCGTTATAAGTTTAATTATTTTTATAATAATAGAAGTTACAAACAAAATAAAAAAATAAAGAATATTAAAATAATAGATTCAATAACTCAATGTTAAGTTATTGGATCTATTATTTTATTCTATATTCTAATTACGTTGTGTTTTATCCCAACTAGTGTGGCCAATTAATAGATGATAGCAGGAGATGATTAAACTGAAGAATAAAATAACGTAAATGTAAGAAATTAAACCGATGGAAAGGATAGTTTTTCTTAAGTGCATATTTTCATTGATCATATCATCCTTTTGAATGACTAAATTGCATTTATCATGTAATTTAAGTTCCTTATGATAAATAAGTGTAAAGACTGTTCCAAAGAAGAAACTAACAGTGGTCATAATAATTGTTGCGATGAAAATAAATTCGGGATTATCAGAGTAATGTGAAATGAAATCGAATGTAAGAAAAATAATACTGAAATCAGCTAGAATATTTAAAATAGGCTGAATGAAGAAGAAGTATGTATCAAACTTTTGACCAATTGTAACGACATTGGAAGTAGTGATCTGTTTGAAATATTTCCAACAATTCCAACCTCCTTGGGACCAGCGGGCTCTTTGCCGAATTAGTTTTTTAACTTTTTTGAGAGCCTCTTGTTCAACATATGCCTCGTCAACATATTTTATTTTTAAACCTTTTAGTTCCATTCGTAAAGTTAATTCATAGTCTTCCAGTAAAGCATTACCCCAAGGTTTATTGCCTAATTTTGAGAGAACTGATGAGACACGGAAGAATTGTCCATTACCGCATAAAGCAACTGCTTTAATGTAAGTTCGAATTAATTGAATCATATGATTAACAACAAAAAATTCCACATCTTGAAAGGTTTGTAAAATTTTTTCAGGCTTTTTCATCTTAATTCGTAACTGAACAGCGTCAGTATCAGAATTCTGGAATGATTGATTTAGTTTGTAAATAGTGTTGCCACTGAGAACACCATCAGCATCAAGAACACCGATGATGCATTTTTTTGAATCAAGTTTTTTTTCACTAATAATCCGATTGATTTCAGGAATAGCGCTGTTCAAGGCGTCACCTTTACCGGTTTGAGCATTGGGAAGTTTTCTTTGGATAATACTGATGGGACCAGCAACGCTTTGAGCTTGGGATACAGTGTCGTCTGTTGAATTGTCGTCAATAACGATAATATGCATGCGACCTTTTAAATCGATTAAGTGGTTCAAAGAATTTTTAATGACTTTTCCTTCATTTAAACAGGGTAACAATATAAAATAAAAGAATTGATTCAAATCTTGCTGTGGTTCATAAGGATTTTGCATATCCTTTTTAAATCGTTTTTGCTGTGAAAGATAAATATAGAATAGAATGAAACATTGAATCATGAAAACGGTGATGGCTATTAAATAAATAATCATTTTTATCATCTTCTCAATTAATCTTCGATTAGATTTTTGCTCAAATGTAGAAGATGTTCAAACATGCTGCTCATTTAAATAGTTTTAAATACAATTAGTCAAATTTTAAGAATCAAAAATACTATTTATTTAAATTTATGAAAAAGCTCCTGAAAGGGCTTTTAAAGTGTTATATAATTAACTTGTGATGTATGGAGGGGAATTCATGACCACTTTATTAGATGTAGCAAAAAAAGCCAATGTTTCAAAAATGACGGTTTCACGAGTAATCAATCATCCCGATAAGGTTACTGATGAGTTAAAACAATTGGTCTATGAAGCGATGCGGGAATTAGATTATCATCCTAATGTAATTGCTAAAGCTTTGGCCAACAATAGTACAAGAATTATTAAGCTATGTATTTTAGAAGATATTGATACGACAGAACCTTATTATATGAATTTGATGATTGGTATTGCCAAGACGTTAGACCTGCATCAGTATTCCTTGCAATTAGTAACGCGAAGGAATTTTGATATCGGTAATTGCGATGGCTACATCATCACAGGGATGCGTATTAGTGATGTTGACTGGATTAAGGATTTAAAAAAACCAGTCGTCTTATTTGGTGAAAACCGTTATGGATTTGACTTTATTGATACTAATAATAAAGCGGGTACTTACTTGTTATCACAGTTAGCTTTGAAAAAAGGATATGAAAAGTTAATTTATGTTGGTATCGATAGTAAGGAATCTTTTGAATATTCACGTGAAGCGGGTTATTTGCAACAAGTTCAAGAGAAAAGAATGGTTCCTGAATTACATCGATTTGGTAATCACAGTCATTTGTCTGAGGATTTTATTAGACAAAACTGGAATAAAATTCCTAAGAATACAGCTTTTATTTGTGCTTCTGATCGTCTGGCACTTGGAGTAGAACGTGCCATTGTTCGTTGTGGTGGAAAGGTTCCCGATGAATTTGGTGTAACCGGTTTCGATGGTGTCTTTTTGAATCAAGTTGCTTCACCAAAGATAACTACGATCAAGCAATCAATTATCCAAATGGGTAGTGCTTGTGGTGAAACACTTTTAGATAAGATTCAAAGTGGTGAGTCACAAGGCTCTCTAGTCTTTGAGCCTAAGCTAAGTTTAGGTGGTACATTGAGGGATTAAATTGTTACCGATAACATCAAACAAAGCCTTGCGGTTGTGGGGCTTACTTTTTTATACTGGTATGTAAGGGTTTACAAGGGGGCTATGCATTTTGAACTGGTATGATAAAGCAATCGTATATCAGATTTACCCCAAAAGTTTTCAGGACACCAATGATGATGGTATCGGAGATCTTCAAGGAGTAATCGCACACTTAGATTATATTAAGAATTTAGGATTTAATACTATTTGGCTAAATCCAATTTTTGTGTCACCACAAGTTGATAATGGCTATGATGTTTCAAATTATTTCGCAATTGATCCAATTCTTGGGGATATGGATGATTTTACAGAAATGATGGATAAAGCACACCACCTAGGGTTACACATAATTTTGGACTTGCCGATCAATCATACATCGGATCAACATCCTTGGTTTAAAGATGCTGTCAGCAATCCCAATAGTATTTTCAAGGATTACTACATTTGGCATAAGCAAGTCAATGGACATGAACCTAACAATTGGGGCTCATTCTTTGGTGGCAGTGTTTGGGAGAAGAATCCTAATAATTCAGAGGAATATTATTTTCATCTATTTGATAAGAAGATGCCTGACCTAAATTGGAAGAATCCAGAAGTACGCAAATCAATTGCAGATATTGCTAAGTTTTGGATTGAAAAGGGTGTTGATGGTTTCAGATTGGATGCCTTTATTCATATTGCTAAAGCTAATTTGGAACAGAATTCATTGATTCAGGATGAACAATTTCCAGCTGATGATACCTTTTATGCTAAGTTACCAAAAGTTAAGGATTACTTAGCCACTTTTGTTAGAGAAATCAAGGATTTCAAGCCAGATACTTTCTTATTTGGTGAAGCATCTTCGGCTAATGCTTTGGATGCAGCAGAATATACTAGACCAGATGAGGATGGCTGTGATGTAGTAGTTAATTCAGGCAATTATGGTGAAGTTTACGATGATAGTAATCCAGACGTACCAGGATTTTTCCAGACCAGACGCTTATCACTTGATCGTTTGAAGAAAACTTATGTGACATGGGGAAGTGTGTTAGCAAATATTAGTTTGCCAACATTGACTTGGGGTAATCATGATATTAGTCGTTTACGTGATCGCTTGAATCTACCAATTGATAATGAAGATGTCAGCAAATTACTGGCAACTTTGATGTACTTGCAACGTGGTATGCCAATTATTTATTACGGAGAAGAAATTGGAATGCACGGGTTGAAGTATCAACAAGTGTCTGATTTTGATGATCAGAGAGCTGTAGATTTAATTAATACGCTTCACAAGAAGTCATTTAAAGATGAAGAGATTTTGAAGCTGTTGAATAATCAGGATGAAATGACTGCACGTGGACCTATGCAGTGGGACGACTCTCAATATTGTGGCTTTTCAAATAAGGAACCATGGAATTGGGGCCAGACAGATGAGACTAATGTGTCAGCCGAATTGAAAGATTCAAAAAGCTTAGCAACATTTTACAAAAATTTATTAAGTATGAAGAAACATGACTGTTTTACTAATGGTGATTATCAATTATTAATCACTGATCCAGAGATTTATGCATACTTGCGTCAAACAAGAGATAACAAGGGCATTGTTGTAACCAATTTTTCTAATAAAGTAAAGAAGTTTACTTTACCAGAAGAAAAATGGAAAAAAGTATTGGCCAATAAAGTTAAGTTAACCAACAACGAACTAATACTTGATCCATGGGGAAGCTGTGCTTTGGAATCAAAAATATAGTAGGGGTGTAAATTATGGCAGATAATACTGATATTAAACTAAGAAGAGCTCAAATTTATAGTGTTTTTGTAAGAAATCATACTAAAAAAGGAACCCTCAAAGCATTAGAGGATGACTTACAACGTATCAAGGAATTAGGAACAGATTATATTTGGCTTTTACCAATTTATCCAATCGGTAAGAAAGATCGTAAAGGTAAATTGGGTTCACCTTATTCAATCAAAGATTATCGTTCAATTGATCCTAAGACTGGTTCATGGGATGACTTCGTTCATTTTTCTAAGAAAGTTCATGATATGGGTATGAAGTTGATGATTGATATTGTTTACAATCATACTTCACGTGATTCTGTACTTTTGAAAGAACATCCAGGCTGGTTCTTACGTGACAGCATGGGTAATTTGATGAATAAGAACCCTGATTGGACAGATGTTGCTGAATTAGACTACTCTCATAAAGATCTATGGAAGTATCAAATTGAGACTTTGAAGAAATATGCTGACTTAGTCGATGGCTTCAGATGTGATGTAGCACCACAAGTTCCACTTGATTTCTGGAAGGAAGCTCGTAAGGAAGTTGCTAAAGTTAATCCAGATATGGTTTGGTTGGCTGAGACTTCAGGCGGCGGGTATATTAAGTACTTGAGAGATAGAGGCTTCTGTGCTGAATCAGACAGTGAAATGTATCAAGCCTTTGATATGACATACGATTATGATGTTGATGAAATTTGGCGTAAATATGTTAACGATAAAATCCCATTGGCTCGTTATGTGGAAGCTTTGGATCAACAGGAATACATTTATCCAAAGAACTACATTAAGATGCGCTGCTTGGAGAATCATGATCAAGTTAGAGCTCATAAGATGTTCATTAATGAAAATGATATGTTCAACTGGACAGCCTTCTCTGAATTCCAAAAGGGTTCAACATTGATTTATGCTGGTCAAGAGGCAGGTATGAAGCATACTCCAAGTCTATTTGATAAAGATAAAATAGATTGGAAAGATCAAAAGATGGATCTCAGTGCTTTAATGGTTAGAATGCACGAGTTGAGTCAAGATGAAATCCAATATGCAGGTAACTATGAAATTGAAGCCTTGGATAATGATGTTGTCAAAGTAACTTATACTAAAGATGACAAGATCAGAGTTGGTTTGTTCACATTGAAGGGACAACCAGGACGTGCTAAGGTTGATGTAAGAAGTGATCAATATACTAACTTGATCGATAATTCACTAGTTAATGTCCAAAATGGTATTTTAACGATTGATTATGATCCAATTATCATTGAAGGTAAGACTAGATAATTAGCAACTTTTAGTAAAAGAGCTACTCATAAACGTTGAGTAGCTCTTTTTTTGACCATTTTTTAAGATGATTGTCTTTATTTTAGTAAACATTATAATTGAAACGGTTTCTGTTAGCGGTAACATCCTGAAAGCGATTGCAATCTGTGAAAAAATGGGTAATATAGAAGTTGTTAAGTGATTAGATATTTTTTAGGAGGAGAAAAGCATGAAGAAGAATTGGAAAAAGATTCTTTTAGGTGGAGTTGTTCTAAGTATGTCAATGCTAGTTTTAGCTGGTTGCGGCAGCAAGAGCAGTAGTTCATCTAGCGATAGTAGTAGTACTCAAAATATTAAGGTTTGGATCGATACCGAACATGTTGCCGCCATTAAGGGACAAGTTAAGAAGTTCGAAAAGGCCAACCCTAAGATTCATGTTACCGTTAAGGCTGGATCATCAGCTGATGCTCTAAAGGATGTTTCAAAGGATCCTGAAAAAGCTGCTGATGTCTTCATGATGCCTCATGATCAAATTGGTCAAATGGCAGATGCCGGATTGCTTTACCCAGTATCAAAGAAGTATACAAAGACTGTTAAAGCTAACAACGTTCAATCAGCTGTTGAAGGTGTTACATGGAAGAACAAAGTATATGGATTCCCATATGGTGTTGAATCACAAGTTCTTTACTACAACAAGGCAAAACTTTCAGCAGATGATGTTAAGAGTTGGGACACATTAACATCTAAAGGTAAATTAGGAACAAACTTCGCTGAAGCCGGTGCTAATTATATCTTCACACCACTATTCATGAGTAATGGCGATAACCTTTACGGTAAGAATGGTGAAACAGTTAAGGGAACAAACTTCAATAATGAAAAAGGTATCCAAGTTCTAGACTGGATTGCAAAGCAAAAGAGTAACTCAGGTGTTGTTCAAACAAATGCTGCTGCTCTATCAAACCTACAATCAGGTAAGACAGATGCATTCCTTTCAGGCCCATGGTCAAAGAACGATGTTAAAAAGGCTCTAGGTAAGAACATGGCTGTTGCTCCATATCCAACAGTAAACTTCGGTAGTGGCGACGTTCAAATGAAGGCATTCTTGGGTGTTAAAGTTTATGGTGTTAACCAACAAACTAAATCACCAGTTGCTGCTATGAAACTTGCTAACTACTTAAGTAATGAAGCTACACAAAAAGTTGAATTCAATAAGAATGGTGTTGTTCCTTCAAACATCAAGGCTCAAGGATTACAAGCAGTTAAAGATGATGAAACGGCTAAGTCAGTTATGACAATGTCAGCTTCAGATCACTCAGTTGTTATGCCTAAGGTTCCAGAAATCACAAACTTCTGGCCACAAATGGACTCAATCATCAACGATACATACAAGGGCAAGATTAAGTCATCAGATTATCAAAAGAAATTAGATAAAGTTGTTTCAGTTTCCGCAAAGAAGTCAAATTAAAAGACAATTTTCTCTAAAAAAAAAGTAAGGGTGCGATTATATGTTTAAGAAACATTCCACGGAACAACATATAACATTTAGAGAATTGTTTATGAAGGGCGGATTGCCAGAAAAGCTTTCATTTATCATTATGGGCTTTTCAAACTTTGCAAATAAAAAAATTCTTAAAGGGTTAATATTTTTAGTTGCTGAAGTTGGATTTTTATTCTGGCTAATTCGCAATGGTATTCATGCTTTAGCAATGTTGCAGACATTAGGTACGAAGAAGCAAGGTTTGGTATATAACTCCAAACTTGGTATGGATGTGTTACAAAAAGGTGATAACTCCATGCTTATCCTATTGTTTGGTATTGCAGCAATTTTGATTTGTATAGTTCTAATAGTTCTTTATGTCGTTAATTTGAAGAGTGCAAGAAATATTTACGAACTTAAAGCAGCAGGCAAGCCACTTCCAACTGTTAAGGATGATCTAAAGAGTTTATTGAATGAAAGATTCCATCAAACTCTTATGACAGTTCCTTTAATGGGTGTATTGTTCTTCACAATTTTGCCACTGTTATATATGATTTCAATTGCTTTTACAAATTATGATCATAATAACTTACCACCAAAGAATTTATTTACTTGGGTAGGCTTTCATAACTTTTCTAATGTTATTACTGGTGATATAGCTTCAACATTCTTCCCAGTTTTGGGATGGACTCTAGTTTGGGCTGTAGTAGCCACAGTATCATGTTTCTTCTTTGGAGTTATTCTAGCTCTATTGATCAATACAAAAGGAATTAAACTTAAGAAAATGTGGCGTACAATCTTTATTTTGACAATGGCTGTTCCACAGTTCATTTCACTATTGATTATGCGTAATCTTCTAAACGATGCTGGTCCTATTAATTCTATCTTGAAGAGCTGGGGCTGGATTAGTAAATCTATTCCATTCCTAACAGATCCAACAATGGCTAAGTTTTCTATCATTATAGTTAACCTTTGGATTGGTATTCCAGCCACAATGTTAATTACAACTGGTATTATTCAAAACCTTGATCAAGAACAGATTGAAGCTGCCGTTATGGATGGTGCTAATAAGTTCCAAATCTTTAGATCTATTACATTCCCACAAATTCTTTTCGTTATGATGCCATCTTTGATTCAACAACTAATTGGTAATATCAATAACTTCAATGTTATTTACCTATTAACTGGTGGTGGACCTACAAACTCAAATTACTATGGTGCCGGATCAACCGATTTGCTTGTAACATGGCTATATAATTTGACTGTAAATACAATGGATTATAACTTAGCTTCTGTTATTGGTATTTTGATCTTCATTCTATCTGCCGTATTTAGTTTATGGGCATATACACACACTAATTCATATAAGGAGGGATAATAGAAATGGCAAAAAAAGAAATTAATTATAAAGCTCAAAAGAAACGTACTAAATACTTAGTCTATGCTATCCTGACAATTATGTCTGTTGTGTGGTTATTCCCAATCGTGTGGATTGTATTGAACAGTTTCAGACAAGAAGGTGGAGCTTTTGTTCCATATATTATTCCAAAGCACTTTACATTATCAAATTACACAAAATTGATTACCGATGCTTCAGGCAATTATCCATTTGTCCGTTGGTTTGTTAATACATTAATCGTTTCCGTATGTACTTGTGTTTTGTCAACCTTCATCACAATTTCAATGTCATACGCCTTGTCTCGTTTAAGATTCAAGTTACGTAGACCATTTCTAAAGGTTGCTTTAGTTCTAAACATGTTCCCAGCTTTCATGAGTATGATTGCTATTTACTACATTCTTAAGGCTTTGAACCTAGCTGGTAGTTTGTTAGCTTTGATTTTAGTCTATTCAGCCGGAGCTGCTTTGACGTTCTATGTTGCCAAAGGATTCTTTGACACAATCCCAATGGCTTTGGATGAATCAGCTATGATCGATGGTGCCAACAAATGGCAAATCTTTACTAAAATTACATTACCATTATCTAAGCCCATCATTGTTTATACAGCATTGACAGCATTCATGGGTCCATGGATGGACTTCATCTTTGCTAAGATTATCATGGGTGATGATGTTAAGAATTACACTGTTGCCATCGGGCTATATTCAATGATGACCCAAACAACTGCTAATTCACTATTTATGACATTCACCGCAGGATGTGTTCTGATTGCGATTCCTATTACATTACTCTTCATCTACATGCAGAAGTACTATGTCGAAGGTGTCACATCAGGTGCTGTTAAGTAATTTAGCTTTAGAACTTTGATTCTGGAAACTTGAATTACTAAATTCGTATAGTTTATCTGGCTCTGCATTTAATTAACTCAATACGTGAATGTCTTGAATTTATTTAATGCAGAGCTTTTTTTATTCAAATTTTTAAAAATGAGAGGTTATTTCAATGAATACACCAGCAATTTATCATCGCCCAGACAGCGAATTTGCATATCTATACAAAGATAATTTAATGCATATTAGATTAAGAACCGCTCGCGGAGACATTAAAGAGGTAGGTTTACTTCACGGTGATCCGTATACGCTAGATACAGACCACTGGCAAGATCAACCTACGCCGATGAAACGTTATTTAACGACTGATTTGTATGATTTTTGGACTATTGAAGTTACAGAGCCGTTCAAACGTATTTCCTATGCTTTCAAGGTTACTGGTAACGATGGCATTACCATATTCTATGGTGATCATGGTGTGTTCTCATTTGAAAAGAGCGTCTACGATAGTCCTGATAATTACTTTAGATTGCCATATTTCCACGAAGTAGATCGTTTCAAGGCACCAGAGTGGGTCAAAAAGACTGTCTGGTATCAAATTTTCCCCGAAAGATTTGCTAATGGGGATAAATCTAATGATCCCGAAAATACTTTGCCATGGGGTTCTAAAACTCCAAGTGCTACGGATTTCTTTGGTGGTGATCTACAAGGTGTTATTGACCATCTAGATCATTTAACTGATTTGGGTGTCAATGGAATCTATTTCTGTCCTATCTTCAAAGCTAAGTCTAATCACAAATACGACACAATTGATTATATGGAAATAGATCCAGCCTTTGGCGACAAAGCTACTTTTAAAAAATTAGTTCAAGAATGTCACAAACGTGGCATTAAAGTCATGCTAGATGCGGTTTTCAATCATATGGGTGACAGTTCATCACAATGGTTGGATGTCGTTAAAAATGGTAAGAATTCTAAATACGCCGATTGGTTCCATATCAATAAATTCCCAGTTTCATATGAAGATGATGGCTTTGATCAAGCTAAGAATATTTCCTATGATACTTTTGCCTTCACACCACATATGCCAAAATTGAATACTGCTAATCCAGAAGTTAAGGAGTATTTGTTGAAGATTGCTAAGTATTGGATTGAAGAATTCGATATTGATGCTTGGAGATTAGATGTGGCAAATGAAGTTGATCATGAATTCTGGCGTGACTTTAGAAGAGCATGTGACAGTGTTAAAAAGGATTTCTATATTCTAGGTGAAGTTTGGCACTCCTCACAAGCTTGGCTCCAAGGAGATCAGTTTAGTGCTGTAATGAATTATGCGTATACTGATTCAATTTCCAAATACTTAATTAAAAAACAAATTCCAATTGAAAAAATGGTTTCAGATATCAATGATCAATTGATGCTCTATCGTGATCAAACAGATCAAATTCAATTCAATGTTTTGGATTCACATGATACAGCTCGATTGTTGACTGAAACAAATGATGATAAAGATTTAATGAAACAAGTACTAGCTTTCACATATCTACAACCAGGTGTTCCATGTATATATTATGGTGATGAAATCGGTATGGATGGCGGTAATGATCCTGAATGTCGTAAGTGTATGGTTTGGGATAAATCTCAACAAGATTTAAATCTATATGATTTCTTCAAACACTTGATTGCTTTTAGAAAAGATAATCAAAAAGTGCTTTCTGAAGGAGAGATGGTTTGGGAGAAGGTCTGTGATGATGGATTATTGATCTTGAGTCGTAAGTTGAATGGTACTGAAGTAAAGGTTATTTTGAACGCAGGCGATACTCCTAAACAAGTAACAACTAATCAAAGCGTAGTTTTAAGTAACTTAGTTACAGAAAATAATCATGAGTTAACGGTTGATCCTAAAGGATTTGCATTAGTTAAATAGAGAGGTGCTTAATTTGCAAAAACATTGGTGGCAAGAGACAACAGTATATCAAGTTTATCCCCGCAGCTTTAAGGATTCAAATGGTGATGGAGTTGGTGATCTTAAGGGAATCATCAGTAAATTAGATTATTTACAGAATTTAGGAATCGGTGCAATTTGGCTTTCACCAGTTTACCGTTCACCTAATGACGATAATGGTTACGATATTTCTGATTATCAAAATATTATGCAAGAATTCGGTACGATGGCGGATATGGATGAATTGATTGATCAAGCCAAAAAGAGAAATATCCGTATTGTTATGGACTTGGTGGTTAATCATACTTCCGATGAACATAAGTGGTTCATTGAATCTAAGAAGAGTAAAGATAATCCTTACCGTGATTACTATATTTGGCGTGATCCCAAAAATGGTGGTGTACCAAATGATCTTCAGTCAACCTTCAGTGGTCCAGCTTGGCAATTTGATGAGAAGACTGGTCAATACTATCTTCACCTCTTCAGCAAAAAACAGCCTGATTTGAATTGGGAGAATGAAAAGGTTCGTCAAGCTGTATATAAAATGATGAACTTCTGGATCGATAAAGGTATCGGTGGTTTCAGAATGGATGTTATCGATTTAATCGGTAAACAGCCAGACAAGCTAATTACCGGGAATGGTCCTAAACTCCATGACTATTTGCAAGAAATGAATAAGGAAACTTTTGGTGATAAGGATATGTTGACAGTTGGTGAAACTTGGGGTGCTACTCCAGAAATTGCCAAACTTTATTCTGATCCTAAGCGTCATGAATTATCTATGGTTTTCCAATTTGAACAAGTCGGATTAGATCAACAACCTGGCAAAGACAAATGGGATCTTCGTCCTTTACAAGTGGGGGAATTAAAAAAGGTTTTAGCCAGATGGCAAACGGAATTGGATGATCAAGGTTGGAATTCCTTATTTTGGAATAATCATGATTTACCAAGAATTATTTCCCGTTGGGGTAACGACAAAAAGTATCGTGTTGAAAGTGGTAAGATGTTTGCCATTCTCTTACACATGCTGAAAGGAACACCTTATATTTATCAGGGCGAAGAGATTGGTATGACAAATAAACCAATCAAAGATTTCTCCGAAATTTCTGATATTGAAAGCCGTAATATGTATCTTCAAAGAATTGATGAAGGTTATAAAAAGGAAGATATTATCAAGTCGATTAATACTAAGGGTCGTGATAATGCCAGAACTCCTATTCAATGGGATGAAACAGAACACGCTGGCTTTACAACGGGAACTCCATGGTTAGGAGTAAATCCTAATTACAAGTCAATTAATGTTAAAGATGCTTTAGCTGATAAGAATTCACTTTTCTATACTTATAAAAAATTGATTCAATTGAGAAAAGATAATCCAATCATGATTTGGGGTGATTTCAGATTACTCGATACACCAGATGAAATCTTTGCTTTTGAAAGAGAATATCAAGATGAAAAATGGTTGATCGTCAATAATTTCTCCAACAACAAACATAAACTACAGTTAGCAGATATCAATGTTGGTGAGACAATTATTCAAAATTATGATCATAAGATAACCGATGTTTCTGACTTAGAATTGAAACCTTGGGAATCATTTGCAGTGAAAGTGGTGGATTAAGATGACAGATCAAGCATGGTGGAAAAATGCCGTAGGTTATCAAGTTTATCCACGTAGTTTTAAGGATTCTAATAATGATGGTATAGGTGATATCCGTGGAATCATTGAAAAGCTCTCGTATTTAAAGGATTTAGGTATTGATTTCATCTGGATCAACCCAATTTATAAATCACCTAATGTCGATAATGGTTATGATATTTCTGATTATGAAAGCATTGAACCTGAATTCGGTACAATGGATGATTTTAAAGAATTATTAACAAAAGCCCATGAAATAGGCATTAAAGTTATTCTCGATTTAGTCGTCAATCATACGTCAGATCAACATCCGTGGTTCATTGAATCACAAAAAAGTAAGGATAATCCATATCGAGATTATTACTTATGGGCTGATGCAACACCAGATAAAATGCCAAATGATTGGAAGAGCTTCTCTGGTCACTCAGCATGGACTTATGATTCTAAGACCGAACAAGCTTATTTTCATGTTTTTGCGGCTCAACAACCGGACCTGAATTGGAAGAATCCTAAGGTACGTGAAGAAATTTACAAAATGATTCGTTGGTGGCTAGACCTAGGTATTGATGGTTTTAGAATGGATGCCATCAGTCATATTCAAAAGGAACCATGGAACTTTAAAATCAAAGATAATCCGTGGGCACCATTTATGAATGTAAAAGGCATTGATAAATATATGACTGAATTGCGTGATATTTTTAATGAGTACAACGTTATGACGGTTGGTGAAGCCAGTGGCGTCACAAGTCGCAAGGCCATTAATTGGACTGATCCTGAACGTGCAGGTTATATCAATATGATTTTTGAACTTGAACAGAATGTTCAAGAGGGGAAACCTGGAGAACAACGTATTAATCCTTTAGGCTTCAAGAAAGTTTTAGCCAGATGGCAGCGTGATTTAGCTGATGACGGTTGGAATGCTCTATATGTTGAAAATCATGATAATCCAAGATTCAATACCGTTTTAGGAAATGAAACTAAGTATTCAGCCAAGGCTATTGCTGCAACTTATATGTTGTTGAGAGGGACGCCATTTATCTATCAAGGTCAGGAATTAGGAATGACCAATTTCCCATTTACTAAGCCTGAACAAATGGACGATGATGATACTAAAGATCGTGTTAATCAAAAAATTGCTGAAGGGCATACTCCTAAAGAAGCAATGAAGATCATCTCTCACTGGTCACGTGACAATGCTCGAACACCAATGCAGTGGTCTAATAAAGTTAATGCTGGTTTCTCAGATGGTAAACCTTGGTTAGCAATTAATGAGAACTATCATATGATCAATGAAGCTGATGAGGTTAATGATGCTAATTCGGTCCTGAATTTCTATAAGCAATTGATTGCTTTAAGAAAGAGTCAACCAGTATTTGTCGATGGTACCTTTGAATTGATTCTTGATAATGATCCAGATGTCTTTGCCTATATTCGACAAGATGACAAGCAGGAATATCTCATTATCAGTAATCTCAGTCAAAATGAGCGTGAAGTTACTATGCCAAATAAGGTTGTCAAAAATCAGTGGCAAGTTAAATTGACTAATAATGAAAATATTAAATTGAACAAGAATATGACCTTACAGCCATACGATGTTGTAGTAATGGAAAAAATTAATTAAAAGATAAATTTATATATATGGTGGGTTTGATTATGAAAAGAATATTTGAAGTGGCTCCTTGGAATGTGGTCACACACAAATTGGATAAGGAAAATAAACGATTACAAGAAAGCTTGACTAGTTTAGGTAATGGTTACATGGGAATGCGTGGTAATTTTGAAGAAGATTACTCTGGCGATACTCTCCCTGGTAGTTACTTAGCTGGTGTTTGGTACCCTGATAAGACCCGTGTTGGCTGGTGGAAGAATGGTTATCCAGAATACTTTGGTAAAGTTATTAATGCTGTTAATTTCATTAAGATGAATTTTTTAATCAACGGTTCTAAATTGGATTTATATACTGATAAAATCAGTGACTTTACGCTTGATCTTGATATGAAGAGTGCAGTATTGAAGCGTTCATTCATCGTTGAAAAAGATGGAGTTAAAGTTAAATTCAATTTTGAAAGATTTTTAAGTGTTGCTCAAAAAGAACTATCTGTTCAAAAGGTCAGCTTTGAAAACTTGTCAGATGATTCTGTTGAAATTAAAGTTATTTCTTCATTGGATGCTAATGTAAAGAATGAAGATGCTAATTATGACGAACATTTCTGGGAAGTTTTGGAAATTACAGATGACAGCATTATTGCTGAAACAAAGCCCAATGATTTTGGTACACCAAGATTTACATCTGGAATGCAAGTTGGTTATGTAACTGGACTAAAAGAAATCGATCATACCGTCGACAAATTAGAAACTAGCAAGACTTTTGTAGCCAATTTAGAATCGCATGAAATTGGTACAATTGAAAAACGCGTTGCTGTAGTTACTTCACGTGATTATGAAACTGTTGATGATTTAAGAGATGCTATGGAAGGTATTTCTGCCAAAGTTAAAGATGTTTCTTATGAAGAGTTGCTAAGTGCACATGAAAATGTTTGGGATAATCGTTGGAATCAATCAGATATCAAGATTGATGGCGACACAGATGCTCAACAAGGTATGCGTTTCAATCTTTTTGGATTATTTACAACATATTCTGGCGAAGATTCACGTTTGAATATTGGACCAAAAGGTTTCACTGGTGAGAAGTATGGTGGGGCTACATATTGGGACACCGAAGCTTTCTGTATTCCAGTTTATTTAGGTGTTTCTCAACCAGAGGTATCACGTAATCTACTAATGTATCGTTATAACCAATTGAAAGGTGCATACATCAATGCTGAAAGACAAGGACTAAAGGGTGCGTTATATCCAATGGTTACTTTCAATGGTATTGAATGCCATAATGAATGGGAAATTACTTTTGAGGAAATTCACCGTAACGGCGATATAGCGTTTGCTATTTATAATTACACTCGTTATACAGGTGATAAATCATTTGTTCTTCATGAAGGTAGCAAAATGTTGACAGAAATGTCACGCTTCTGGGCTGATCGTGTTCACTATAGTAAACGTAATGAACAATATATGATTCATGGCGTTACTGGACCAGATGAATATGAAAACAATGTCGACAACAATTGGTATACAAATTTCTTAGCTCGCTGGACTCTAAAATATACACTACAAATCCTTGGCGAAGTAAGTAAAGATCAATTTGAAAAATTGAATGTTTCTAAAGAAGAAATGGATCACTGGCAAGATATTGTAGACAAAATGTATTTGCCATATGACGAAGATCTTGGCATCTTCGTTCAACATGATGGTTTCTTAGATAAAGACATTGAACCAGTTAGCTCTATTCCAAAGGATCAACTACCAATCAATCAACATTGGTCATGGGACAAGATTCTACGTTCACCATATATCAAACAAGGTGATGTTCTTCAAGGTATTTGGGATTTTATTGATGACTTTTCAGAACGTGAGAAGAAACGTAACTTTGATTTCTATGAACCATTGACAGTTCATGAGTCAAGTCTTTCACCAGCAATTCATGCTGTTTTGGCTGCAGATTTACATTATGACCAGAAAGCGGTTGCATTATATGAGAGAACAGCTAGACTAGACTTAGACAATTATAATAATGACACTGCAGATGGTTTGCACATTACTTCGATGACAGGTGGCTGGTTAGCCATGGTTCAAGGATTTGCGGGTATGCGTGTTCACGACGATGGTACTTTGAGTTATAAACCATTCTTACCTAAGAAATGGAACAGTTACTCATTTAGACAAGTATTCAGAGGTCGTGTCATCGAAATAACCGTCAAGGAAAATGGATCAGAATTTAAGTTGGTATCCGGTGATCCACTTCAAATTCAAGTCAACGATAAACCACTAATGCTAAAATAATTGTAAACTTAAGATGTCTGGAAGTTATTTCAGACATCTTTTTATCAAAGGAGTTAATAACGCGATATGGTTAAATTTGAACAAATTAAAGGTTTCATCTTCGATTTAGATGGAGTAATTGCTAATACATCAGTTTTTCATGCAAAAGCATGGCATCAATTGGCAGATAAATTAGGTGTCACATGGACTGAAGATTTGGCTAACCAACTAAAGGGTGTTGGTAGAATGGATTCACTTAACTTGATTTTAAAGTCTGGTGGCAAAGAAAACGATTACACAGAAGATGAAAAAATTAAGTATGCTACTGAAAAGAATGACAACTACTTAAGCCTTTTAAAGGGACTTACTGATAAAGATATTCTTCCTGGTATGAAAGAATTTATTGAAGATTTGAGTGCAAATAATTATTTGATTTCTTTAGCCTCATCTTCTAAAAATTCACCAAAAGTATTGGAAGCTTTAGACTTGGAAAAATACTTTGATGCCAGAGTCGATCCAAGTACTTTGAAAAATGGGAAACCAGATCCAGAGATTTATGTTCGTGGTGCTGAAGTATTAAATTTGAGACCTGAGGAATGTATCGGACTTGAAGATGCCGTTTCAGGTATCAAATCAGTTAACGGTGCTCATGAAACATCTGTTGGTATTGGTGATCCAGAAATCTTAAATGAGGCCGATATTAACTTCACTGATACATCACAAGTAACACTAGCAAATATTAAGAAGGCAATGAATTAGCAAAGGGGGGTAAAAAAATGGGCATTTCAAAAACAATTTTTGGGGAAATTGATTCTGAACCGGTGTATCTCTATAAAATCACTAATAAAAATCAAACAAGTATTAGTATTATAAGTTATGCGGCGACTTGGCAAAATTTTGAAGTTGTTGAGGATGGTAAAAAGCATTCATTGATTGAGCATTTTGATAATTTAGAAGATTACATTAAAACACCTTATCAGGTTGGTAAAACAATTGGACGTGTAGCTGGAAGAATTAAGGATGCTACTTTTAAAATTAATGATGAAAGTTACCAAATGGAACAAAATGAAGGTGAAAACTTTTTACATGGTGGTAGTCATGGACTTCAATACCAAAACTTCTCCAGTCGACAAATTTCTAATAAAGCCGTAATGTTCAGCCATACCGTAAGGGGTGAGGATGGCTTTCCTGGAAAGCTTGAAGTTAATGTTATCTATATGTTAACCGATAACGATGAAGTTTATGTCACTTACGGTGCAAATACTGATCACGATACTTTATTCAATCTGACATGTCATGTTTATTTTGATGTTGATGACGAAAATATTAGTCAGCAGCAGTTACAAATAAATTCTGAAAAACTTTTGGAAGTCGATGATGGGAAGATTCCTACAGGACAATATTTACCAACTGAAGGACCTTATGATTTCAAAAAGTTTAAGACAATTGGTAAGGGATTAGATCAACTATCCTTATTAGATAAGCATGAATATGATGACACTTTTGTCGTTGATGGCCATGCTGCTACAATCAAATCTGATAAACGTGCTGTTGATTTGTATACAGATCGTAATGGTATGGTTATTTTTACCGCTAATCCTGAAGATGCTCAAAAAGCCGCAAAATACGATTACAGTTGTTTAGCAATGGAATTACAAACACTGCCAGATGCTATTCATCATCCGGGTTTTGGCGATATTGTTTTAAGTAAGTATAAGAAAGTAGCCTATACTAATAAGTATAAATATCGTAGGTTGGATTAGAGCGTTACTGTGTCATTTAGTTTAAAAGTATTTGTTGAAGAATTAACAACGAAAATTTCAATAACAAGTTAGCCACTTGGACAAAATAAATTGAATCCAAGTG
>NZ_AZES01000006.1 GCF_001434985.1 Companilactobacillus paralimentarius DSM 13238 = JCM 10415
AGAATCTCATTCATCAGCTTTTATTTTTTGAGACTTATGTCACAGCCTCTTTTTATTTCCTCAAAATTCTGGCTTCATATGGTCTGAGGATTTCTTTGTCCCCGTCATCATAATTAGTTACAACCGTTTTAAAGCCAACGTACTTATTCAATGCATCTACCCTTTGTAAATCACCAGATAGATTAGCAACCACGAGCCATTGTTCATCATCAAGTGTTCTAGTGTACATGAAAATATTTTTATCATCTGGCAATAGCAATTTAAAAGTACCATCTTTTAAAATTGGTTCTTCATGTCGTAATTTAATTAGTTCCTGATAATATTTGAATACCGATTTATCAGATCTAAGATCATCAGAAACATTCAAATCTTTATAGTTAGGATTTAACTTAAACCATGGTTTTCCTTTAGTAAATCCAGCATTCTTACTATCATCCCATTGCATAGGAGTTCGAGCATTATCACGACTAATCTTTCTGGCAGCTTTCAAAAAATCAGTACCACTAATAGTTTTTTCTTGTTTTACAAGTTTGTCGTAATTAGTTTTTAACTCTATATCCTCATAGTCTTCTAGTTCAAAAGAAGGATTAGTCATCCCTATTTCTTCACCTTGATAAACAAAGGGAGTTCCTTTCAATCCATGCAATACCGTTGCAAAAGCAGTCGCTGATTCATAACGATACTTAGTATCATTCCCCCATCTAGAAGGAGTTCTGGCACGATCGTGGTTTTCAAAGTAAAGTGCATTCCATCCATGACCATCAAGCGTATTTTGCCAATTTGCTAAAGTTCTTTTAAGTTGAACAATATCAACCGGTTGAATAGCCCATCTGCCATTTACATCACCCGGTTTACGATCTACATGCATGTGTTCAAAGGTAAATACCATATTCAACTCTTCACGATCGGGTTCAACCAATAATCTAGCATCTTTACTCTTACTATCTGGAGCTTCACCAACACTCATCATAGAAAATGGTTTGAATACTTCTTGATTCATTTCATGGATAAACTCATGCATTCTTGGTCCGTTATTTTGATTACCAACAACATATTCCAAATGATGTGGATTAGTGTTATTAGGAAAGTTCTGATCTTTGGAAATAGAAGTAATGACATCCATTCTCCATCCATCAACCCCATGAGCCTTCCAGTATCTCATAACATCATAGATAGCTTGTCTAACCTTAGGATTTTCCCAATTGAGATCTGGTTGTTGCTTACCATAATTCTGGTTGTTGCTTACCATAATAGTGAAGATAATATTGTTCACGATTACTATCATACGTCCAAGCTGAACCACCAAAGTTAGATCCCCAGTTATTAGGCTCACTGCCGTCTTCTTTAGGATCTTTCCAAATATAAAAATCACTAAAGTAATTATTTCTTGATTTACGACTTTCTTCAAACCAAATTGATTTATCAGAAGTATGGTTGGCTACCATATCCATAATGATTTTAATATTCTTAGCATGAGCATCCTGAATCAGTTGTTCTAGGTCAGAATTATCTCCAAACATTGGATCTATCTTTCGATAATCAGCTATATCATAACCATTATCAATCTGTGGCGATAAATAACATGGACTTATCCACAAAGCATCGACACCTAATTTTTTTAGATAGCCTAATTTACTGTCAATTCCTTTTAGATCACCAATACCATCATCATTAGTGTCCAAAAAACTCTTTGGATATACTTGATAGATTACTGCATTTTTCCACCATTCTTTATTCATTAAACAACACCTACTAATGCTAACAAGATTGAGATAACAATTGTTCCAAGAATTAACCAGTTAATTGAAACGTTCTTTTTCTTTAGTAGCCAGAAGCATAATAGTGTAATTGCTAAAGGTAAAATACCTATGAAAATTTGGTTCAACATTTGTTGCGATTTAAGAATTGTTTTGCCACCAACAACCATGTTCCATTTCAAATCGAATTTAACCATGTTGCTAGTCATGGCACCAACCATCATCAAACCAACAATACTGGCAGCTTTTGTCAAAATATTAATTAAACCTTTTTCATACAATTCACCGATATAATTTGATCCTAATGTATATCCAAGTTGGCCACCATACCAACGAACTAACTGTACAGGAATATTGAATAATAGTAAGAAAATAATTGGCGCAGCAATATTACCGTTTTTAGCTAAACTAATTGCAATACCAGCAGCAATAACTCTTAAAACACCCCAGAAAATAGAATCACCAATACCTGCTAAAGGTCCCATCAAACTGGTCTTAATAGCATTAATAGATTCAGCGTTGAAATCGTCACTTTCACTATTCTGCTTTTCCATGGAAGCTGTAACCCCCATAACGAATGGTGCCATGGCTAGATTAGTATTGAAGTATGACATCTGACGAACCATAGCTTCTTTTTTATCTTGCTTTTTCTTGTAGAACTTATTAATGAATGGCAGCATTGAATATTCAAAGCCTGAAGCCCCTTGCTTAGCAGGAGTAACAGCTGAATACAAGGTAAATGAGCGCCAATACATTTGTCTCATTAATTTCTTTTCATCTTTTGACATATCTTTCGATAATTTACTCATAATATCCTTCTCCTAATCATTAACTAAAGAAATCATCATTTTCCTGTTCATCTTTTGTCTCAGTAGTATTTGTATTTGTGGTAGCAGGTCTTGCTGAAACTTTTTCTACAAGGCCGTGCAATTGATAGTCTCTTTGTGCAACCAAGATAGCAATAATAGCTCCCATAACAGCTACTGCAATAAGTGGCATCTTCAAATATGCAACAATCAAAAATCCTAAGAAATAAAAGGCTGAGATATTCTTATCCCATAGAATTTTCATCAACATTGCCATCCCGACAGCTGGTAAAACATTACCGGCAACAGTCAATCCGTGAACAATGATAGTAAGAATCATCTTCAAAACTCTTTGTGTAGCTTCTGAACCAAATAGCATTGCGAAGAATGGAATCAATGAATAAAGGAACCATTGCAAAGCCCATAATCCAAAATGCAACCTGACTATCCCTTTTTGATTACCTTTTTCGGCCATGCTGTCGAATTTACTTGCAAATGGACCAACAACAGCAACATAGATCAAGGTCTTAATTTGTAATCCGATAATACCCAAAGGAATTGCAAGTGGTAGTGCAACTCCTAATCCGCCATGCATCATAATAGCGAAGGCTACGGCTAAAGCACTAGCAAGTCCTGGTTCAGCGGCACTAGCACCACCGATATTAACGATACCCATAAAAATAGTTTCTAGAGATGCACCGATCATCAAACCAGTTTTGACATCTCCTAATAATAAACCGACCAATGGTCCAATGACGATCGGTCTTCCTAGCATTGAAAAACCTAATAATTCCTGACCACCTACGGTTAGGAAAACAACTATGGCAACTGCAAATGCTTCATACATGTCTATTTCTCCTCATCTGTGATAATTCCTATAGATTCATTTTCTTGATAAAATCAGTAGCTTTTTCCTTTTTATCAGTTGGTAAGTTTTGTAATGCTGTGTCAGGATAAATCTCAACCAACTTCTTCAAAGACTCAATTTCTGGTTTAGTCAACATTACAAATTGTGTCAAAGTTGTCTTAGGATCGGTTGATGCCTTACCAACATTTCCTAAATTGACGTACTGAATATCTGAAACTTTTTCGGCTAATTTTTCGGCATCATCAACTGTTCTTACTAAAACAAATAATTTCATATTTTGAGCACGTGGATCGTTCAATAGCTCAATAGCACTATCTACGGTTTTGATGATTACCTTAATACCTGATGGAACGGCCATCTTCAAAGCCATTTGTTGTGTCTCATCACTAGCTGTAGCATCGTTAGCAACAACGATTCCATCAATACTCATTTCCTTTGACCAAACCATTGCAATTTGTCCGTGAATTAATCTTTCATCAACTCTCATAATTTTAATCATTATTATTTCCTCCTAATTGAAAAAATCTTCATCATCATTTTTTGAATCATTACTATCTAATTCGACAGTTCCTAAACTGTTTCTGCCAACTTCTACAAGTTTCTTAATATATGTCGCGTTCACGTCTTCTTTGGATAGAATTGCTTCAATTACAACTGGCAAATTAAATCCATAAATAATAAAGACGTTCTTATTAGTTTGTGCTTTAACAGTTAACCTTTGATTAACACTGCCACCCATTAAATCTGTAAAAATAATTACTTTATCATCATCTGCAAATGTATCGAATAATTTATCAATTGTTTCATTCAAATCATCATTCTTTTTTGTATATGCCGAAATATAACTGACATTGTCATTATGTCCGGCGAAAAGTTCAATTGTGTTCTTCATGCCTTCGGCCATGCTGCCATGTGAGGCAACGACTATTTTTTTCATCTCATTACCCTCCTCACTTTTATATAAGCAAGTTACGTGCCAACTTTTATAAAAGCTATTAAATAAAGCTTTTTAATCGTAAAAAAAATAAGTGCTTAATTTTAATTAAGCACTTACTCAAATTAAATATAAAAATGTAATAGTTGATACATCAACGATATTTCGTAGTCATTGACTTGAAAATTATATTTTAATTCAATACCTTTGAATATTGTTTTGGAAACAGAATAAAATTCTTTCTCCTTATCTCCTTCAAACGAAACACTAGGATTCTCTTGTTTACGAGAATTTACTAGCATTCTTTCAATCATTAATGACAAATGCATATACAGATTCAACTTAGTCTTACCATCTAAGGAAATATCATAATATTCTTGGTATCTCTGAGTAATAAGCTGAACTTCATCAATAACAACATCTGGATTAAGAAATTGAAGTCGATCTTTAATACCCTCAATCGTAAAGAATTTCAACATTTTATTCATTAATGCCTCAATATTAGGTTTCTGCTCTCCTGAATTGAGCAACAGCTTTTCAAATCTAGCGTAACCATTTTTCTCCATGATGTCATAAATATTAATGATATCGATATCTAGATTCGTATCAATATCCGTTGTTGTCACAACAAATTTAGTTTTGTCGAAGAATTTTTGTTCATGATTTTCTAAGGTTTGTTTCAAATCTTTATAATCCATTGTTATGATTTCGAACTTGTTAGACAGACTTTCCAACATCATTCTCTTAATTTCTTCTGACAGACCCACACCTGACATGCAAGAAACCACAATATTAGAATTATCAGAAAGCCCTTCATAGTATTGTGTACCACAAGCCTCACCAAATTTATTAGCTGCTCGAGTAATTTCTTTAAATCCGTCATTACGTTGAATTCTTATTCCAACATCAAGAGCCGTGGCTGTTGTAACATTATTAATAACTAATAATTCACAATTAGAATACTTCTTAATCTCTGAAAACATCTGTGTCAATGAACCTATGTCAAATAGTACAAAAATACCTTTATGATCTCGATCCTTTTGTTGTCTAATATACTTTTGGACATAGTTATTAATTTCATGAATAGAGATATCGATTGGCATATCGAAAGCTTCAAAAATATAGTTACCACACAAATTATTAACCACACTCTGAATACTTGTAGCAGTGCTATCACCATGGGCCAAGATAATTCCCGTATACTGGATACTTTCGATTTTTTTAATCCTATCTTTAAATAGTAAGACTAACCAAGGTATATTGAACTCTTCAAAGCCTTCATCATCACTGATTTCTCTTAATAACTGCTTATAGACATACATTGCTCGCGGATAAAGTTCCTCAAAGTCACTATTAAGCTCAGTCATATTAACTTTTTTACGATCCGTAAAATAGTACAATGACAAGCCAAAACTAATCTGCTTAATATCCGCATCTGATAATTGCAATTTAAGTCCATATCGTTTATTCAGAATTGATTCAATTCCTATTCTCAATTTATAACTAATAGACTGAACTAAGTTCTCATCCTTTAAATAATCAAGCTTCTTTAAGAATTTCATCAACAATAAAATTTGATTAGAAATTGTATCCTTCTTAGACGCAGATTTTTTCAATGCTGAATGCAATTCATCGATCAAATCCATTTCGTTATCAATCGATCCAGAGTGATCATTAATGTCAGTATCCTTATCAATAACTATGTAATTGCCATCTTCTGAAGAAGAACCTATATGGATATCCATATCTTGATGATTTTCTGTGTATGCCGAAGCGCACAGCAATTTAACCTCATTTTGCATTGCTCCAACATTACCCGAAGCGTCATTTCTTGTTAATTCTTCAATTACCTTATTAGTAATATAAAAGTGACGATCAATTCTTATAGCTTCTTCCTTGAAAGCATTCGTAATCAACGCCAATCTTTCAGTCAGCGGACGATCCTTAAATGCTGGTAAAGAAACATGTAATGGAACTCTTCGAACAAAGGTCTTCAAAAGAAAATTATCCAAATCCTCTGTTGTAGCAAATATAAAACGAACATTTACCTGATGAGCATTTTCGTTCTCACCTAAGGGATAAAATTTACCTAAATCTAATAAGGAGAATAACTTCTCCTGACTTTCTTTGGGTAACCTATGTACTTCATCTAAAAAGAAATAACCATTGTCGGCTTGATCTATCAATCCAAGTGTATCTTCATTGGCTCCTGTAAAGGCGCCCTTTTTATATCCAAATAGAACTGAGGAAAGTAATTCTGGATTGTTGGCATAATCTGCAGCATTCAATGTCACAAATTTAGCATCATCAGATATAACCTTCATTTTCTTCGCTTCATTATAAATATCCTTGGCCAAAAAGCTTTTACCGACACCACTAGGACCAGTAATGATCAAGGGAAAACCATTGGGAGGATAAACTATTGATTCCTGACATTTTTTAACAATATCCTTTAGACTTCCAGAATGACCGATTAGATTTTGAAAAGGAACATCATTCTTAGCAATTTTCCATAGTACTGGTCTACCATTTTTTTTGACCAGTTTTCCTTCTTTATAAAGTTGAGATAAATAAATACTAATAACATTTCTACTCAATCCTGCTACGTTAGCAATAGTTTTAGTATCGGTCCATTCATCCCCATATTCTTCCTGAATTACTTTATATACTTTATCTACTGATTTTGTCATTGTTCACCTTTTTAAGTGACGAATTGTCAAATCAAGCGCAACTTTGTCCCGAAGAAAACTTCAAATGGACT
>NZ_AZES01000083.1 GCF_001434985.1 Companilactobacillus paralimentarius DSM 13238 = JCM 10415
TTTTTATTTTGTCATTTTTCTAAAGTGGCTAACTTGATTATAAAATTCGCCAAAATTTACAATCAAGTTTTGTCATCTTTTGCTTTATACGATATCATTTAGATAATATTTATATTTTGAGGTGTCATTTATGGACAAAGAAAAAATACATGATTATTGGTTCAAATTTTTAAGAGATAAGAATTCACTCTACTATCCTTTGGGGGATATTACCATTTTTGGTGGTGATCTAGATAAATTGGCTCATTTAGTCTATGATGGTACCAAAACGGCTACTACTTCATCATATGACCTCTACACTGCTGATGAGTACATGCCACAAGTTGGTGATTACAATATCATTCTCGACGGCAATGAAGAACCACTCTGTATTACAGAAACCCTTGTTACTGAAGTCGTTCCCTTCAAATACGTCAGTGCTGAGCATGCTTATCATGAAGGTGAAGGTGATCGTACCTTAGACTATTGGCGAGAAGTACATGAAGATTTCTTTAAAAAAGAATATCAAGAAGCAGGAAAAGAATTTAACGATGAAATTCCTTGTTTATGTGAAGTATTTAAACGTATCTATTAAAAAACATATCTCTAACCTTAACTGGTTATGAGATATGTTTTTTTAGTTTTCACGACGATTTTTTTCTTCCAAAGAATCAGAAATTTTCTTTAAATACATAACTACTTCTTCATCCTTATTATCCTCTTCGGCTTCTTCCTCGTCTTCACGTGTCTTAATAATTTTATTCATTACTTTAACAATCAAAAAGACTACGAAAGCAATGATCAAAAAGTTGATGATCGACTCAATAAATGTTCCGTACTTGAACGTTGCGTCTCCCACTTTAAAGACCAAATTACTCAAGTCAACCTTTCCTAAAAATAAACCAATCAGAGGATTGATTAAATTGCTTACAAGGGATTGAACAATAGCTGTAAAAGCAGCACCCATGATTACACCAACAGCCAAGTCCAATACATTGCCTCGACTGATGAAATCTTTAAATTCTTTTATCATATTTATAATCTCCTCAACTCTTTATACTATCTATAATTATAGGGTTTTGAGGGTCATTTTTGCAAATTTTTTAGCGAACCAATATATACAAAAGGTATATTTTCAAAAATTATCAATCTCATTTTTAAATTTCTATTTGCACCCTTATAATGTAGTTATAATTTTCTATAAAGGTTGTGATCGAATGAATTACTTTGATATGTATAAAATGATTTTAGAAATTATTGCTGAACAAAATCCTAAAGACTTCCAAGAATTACTTGATGACTCACAAAAGTATCCTCTCGTTAAAGAGTACATCGCTAGCGACAATAATAATCAAATCCTGATCCGTAATATGCAAGATACAACTATCAGTATGATCAATGACGGTTTAATTTCAGGTATTATTAGCCCTTTGAAGTACGTTACTTTAATCAAACTAAATGGTTTAACAATTTCCGGTTTTCAATATTTAAAAAAATTAAAAAACGATCTCAATAAAAATGAAATTAGTAGTCTCCTAAAACAGAATGGCTTATCGTTGACACCAAGTAATCTCACTAAAATGATTTCCAAAGTTATTTTTAGTTAAACCTAATTCCTTGACATTTGTAAACTAAGTTATTAATTGACATCGATTTTAATAAGAGCTATTCTTAGATTGTAATGATTCTCATTAAGAAAGTGGAGGCTATTTTTATGTCAAAGACTAAAGTTGTTATTGTTGGTGCATCACATGGTGGTCACCAATCCATTCTGGAATTATTAAAACGTTATGATGACGTTGATATTAAATTGTTCGAAGCAGGAGACTTCGTATCCTTTATGTCCTGTGGTATGGAACTATACTTGGAGAACAGTGTTACTGACGTTCATGATGTTCGCAATTTTAAACCAGATGATTTTTCAGCTAATGAAAATGTCCAAATCTTAAATAATCACGAAGTTACAAAGATCAACGCCGATAAAAAGGTTATTAGTGTTGTTAACACAAAGGATAATAGTACTCAAGAATATCCTTATGATAAATTGATTCTAAGCTCTGGCGTAACTTCTAAGTCACTCCCTATTCCTGGAAATGACCTCAAAAATGTCTTTCTAATGCGCGGTTTTGATTGGGCTACTCAAATCAAGGCTAAGTTAGAAGACAAAAATGTTAAAAATATCACCGTTGTGGGCGCCGGATACATTGGTATTGAGGCCGCTGAAGCCAGTGTTAAAGCTGGTAAGAATGTCACATTGCTTGATGTAATCGACCGTCCCTTAGGAACCTACCTTGACAAAGAGATGACTGATATTCTTGAAAAACATCTTGAAGACAAAGGTGTTAAAGTCGTTACAGGCGCTAAGATTCAAGAATATACAGGTACCAATGCTGTTACTAGCGTCAAAACCGATCAAACTGAATACCCTAGTGATTTAGTCATTCAAGCTGCCGGCGTAAAACCTAATACTGATTGGCTTAAAGGCACAATTGATTTAGACGACCGTGGTTGGATCAAGACAAATGAATATCTTCAAACAAATCAAAAGGATATCTACGCTATTGGTGACGCTACATTAGCTTATTCAATTCCAGCAAATAATCATGTGCCAATCGCCTTAGCTACAGTAGCTCGTCGAGAAGCTAGATATGTTGTAAAGCACTTATTCGAAAAGAAACCTGCTCTTCCATTTAGCGGTGTAGTTGGTTCATCAGCTTTGAGTGTCTTTGACTATCATTTTGCAGAAAGTGGCCTTAATAGCTTCACTGCTCAACGTTCTAATGTCGAAATCAAGAGTTCCTTCTATCAAGGTAGCCTCAGACCAGCTTATGTCCCTGCTGGTAAAGATAACCCTACTGTTTCAGTTCAACTATTCTTCAATCCGACTTCACACGTTCTCTTAGGTGGTGCTGTTCTTTCAACGTATGACATCACAGCTCAAGGCAACGTTTTAGCTCTAGCAATTCAACACAAATTGACCGTTGAAGATTTAGCAGATGCTGACTTCTTCTTCCAACCAGGATTTGACAGACAATGGAGTATCTTAAACGTTGCTGCTCAACATGCATTGGGTGAAAAAGATTTCTAAAATAACTATTGAAAAAGTGTTCACAAATTGTGAACACTTTTTTTGTTAATCCTCGATTTTTGAAAATTGCGCAAAATTAATTGAATTTTAGACAAAATAAAAAGAGCTAAATCCTATAACATCAAGGGTTTTAGCTCTTTATGAAACTATCAGAATGCCACTGACAAGAGTCGAACTTGCACCTAGAAACCTAGACAGCGACCTGAACGCTGCGCGTCTGCCAATTCCGCCACAGTGGCAAAATATATATTTAATTTCCGATATATACTACAATTAAAATGATACTACAAATGGAGGTACTTGTAATGGAAAAAATTAATAAGAATGTTTTAAATCAAGTAATTGCACAAAGAGATCCACAATCTTACAAGGGAAATTACGGTAAGATTCTTATTATCGCAGGCTCAACACAATTTGGTGGCGCCTCCATTCTCTGTAGTAGCGCTGCAGTCAACAGTGGTGCTGGCCTAGTTACTGTAGCTACTACACCAGAAAAATTTACCGCCATTAACGTACGAATTCCAGAAGCCATGACTATCGACTATCATCAAAAACATGATTTAGCACAGGCCATTCAAAACAATGAGGTCATTGCTATTGGACCAGGTTTAGGTACCTCATCAATTGCTAAAGGATTGGTCAAAGCTGCCCTTAGACTAACTACTACGCACCAAACATTGATTCTAGACGCTTCAGCTTTAACCCTTATTGCTCAAGAAAAGATTCCAGTAGATACTAAAGCTAACATCGTTATGACGCCTCATCAAGGTGAATGGCAAAGACTTTCTCACCTGCCTATTAATGAACAGATACCTGAAAATAATTTTAAACAATTACAAAGTTTAAATTCTCAAGCTGTTTTAATCCTAAAGAAACATTTATCTGAAATTTATTATCAAGATCAAGTATTTCAAATTCAAGCTGGAAATCCCGGTATGGCAACTGGTGGCATGGGTGATACTTTAACTGGAATTATGGCAGGATTTATTGGTCAATTTGGTTATTCCCTTGAAACCATTTCAGCAGCTCTACTAATACACAGCTTAATTGCTGATAAACTTTATAAAGATAATTACGTCGTTCTTCCTTCAAAAATAATTAGCAAATTACCAAAGTACATGAAAAAATTCAGTCAAATTAAATAACGCTAAAAAGCATACCAATTCTACTCTGAACCCTTAAGTTTGGACAATTAATTATGCTGCTTTTAGAACGGAAAGTTCTCGGTATTTACCGGTAGCTTTCCGTTTATTTTTGTCTTGATGTACCTATTGTTAAATAGCCATTATTCCTTCTGTTATTACTAAATTGTACTTGGAGAAGATAAGCTCCAGTTATTATTTTGATTTTAAAATTCAAATTGAATTTAACCATGAGAAAAACCCCTCGGTTTGGTTTTTGTCCAAACTAAGGGGTTCAATTTCAACACCTATGAATTAATTATGAATTCCAACTCTGGAAGAGATGCCTAAGAGGTACTACGATGACACTATATAAGTGACAACTGCAAGAAGAAAACATTAACTTAATGAACCCTCTTGTCGGATTCTTCCAGGAAGACTAGCATGCTTTTAATTTATTTAATATTAAAAATTCTTCTAATGCGTTCTACTTTTGAGCCTAGTATTTTATCAGCTAACGATGTTTTTAAAACTAAGTAACCATAGATTACTCCACCAAGGCCAGCTTCTAGAACTAAAACAACCACACTGATAATTCTATCTGAATTACCAACAAAGTGGAAAACAACCCAGTTAACAAACATGACTGAAATAAACATAATCAATGAAAACAGGATAATTCCACTAATACGTCGTGAAAGTCTTCCGGTTTGGAACGGATAACTCAAATGTAATTCTCTTAGCATAAGCCAAGAAACTACCGCCATACCAATACTTGTCGCAACTAATGGACCAAATTCATGAAAAATACCAATCATTGGCAATTGCGTTACTACTTTGACAATAAAGCCATAAATAAAGTATTTAATAGCTAGCTTATTACGATATAACGCTTGTAACACAGCTGAAAGAACTGTAAACAATCCTAATAGAATAGAAATCACGGACGAGAATTGTAACATTAAAACACCTAAGGCATCATAACGATAAAAAGTTGTCCAAAGTGGTTGTGCTACAGCGTACATCCCTAATGATGCTGGAATCATAATGAAAAAGAATAATTCCAAAGTATTAGAAATTTGGTCTTCGATCTTTGACTTGTCACCCTTAGAATATAAGCCTGACAAAATAGGGACTGCTGTGACAGCCATTGCTGAAGACAAGGACACAATAATCATAATCAGCTTATTAGCTTGGAAACCAAAGAGTGAATAATAATTATCTAGCTGTGCTCCAGTCGCGTTAACAAACATTCTCATGAATTGATTGAAGGTTGATTGATCAAACAAATTAAAGAACGTGATACCTGCATCTAAAATGATGAACGGTACAGCTTGTTCAAAAATTTCACGTGTAAAGTTTCTCTCGTTTAGATTTTCAACAGGCTTGCTACTTCTAGAAAGTCGCCTCAGTTTTGGTAATTTCTTTAAAATTGCTAGAACCAAAATGGCAATAGCCACTGCTGCCCCAATAAAAGCAGCAAAGGTTGACTGAACGACCGCATTGATATAACTACCCTTGTTAACCACCATAATAAGATATGTGGCAACTAACATGTAGATTACTCGGGCAATCTGTTCAATAAATTGCGAAATAGCCGACGGTGCCATATCTGAATATCCTTGCAAGTATCCTCTTAAAATACTTAATATTGGAATAATCAAAACTGCTACTGCTAATGATTTAATGACAGGAATACTTCTAGGATCACCATCAGTAAATAACGTTGCTAAAACAGGTGCCCCAAAGAACATCACTGCCCCAAAGATAACACCCATGAACGTCATAATTTTAAGTCCATGTTTAAATAATTTGTTTCCAGTTGAGTATTCATCTAAAGCATTATAATGTGAAATTTGCTTTGAAATGGCTCCAGGAATACCAGCCGTTGAGACAATTAAAAACAAACTGTAAATATTATATCCTTTAGCAAATAAAGCATTAGCTGCTGGATAATCAGAACCCATCCATGCCATCCATGGAATAATATAAATTGCACCTAAAATACGAGAAAAAATACTTCCAGCCGTCATCCAAGCTGAACCCTTCAACATTGTATCTTGTGAAGACGATTCCAGATCCATCACTGGCATTACTTCTTCCTCATCATGGCTTTTATTTCCGCCCAAAACTTGCACCACCTTAAAAACTATCCATTTAATTATAGCAAAATTCTTATCCTAAAAATTTTAAATTACGCTTAATTTATTAAAAAAGCAAATTAATTTTCCAAACTTCCTGAAAATTTCAGACAATTTTACAAATTATTTGCTATTATATATTCCCTCATTAATGATAAAATGTAATTCGTTGGCGAATTTTATAATCAAGTTAGCCACTTTAGAAAAATGACAAAATAAAAACACCAAGACGTAAAAATCAGGTATCATTGGAGTTCTCACACAAACAATGAAAGAGGTTTTTCGTCTTGGTGCTAGAACAGAATATCATAAATCGTCCTAAAGGACATCATTTAACTGAAAATTGAACGTGGAAAGATTGCTTCCTTTCATTCAATTGGCTACTCGAATCGCCAG
>NZ_AZES01000084.1 GCF_001434985.1 Companilactobacillus paralimentarius DSM 13238 = JCM 10415
AAACGCGGTTCTGAATGTCTCTTAAAACCTGTCTCAAATATTGACTTCAATCCAACAATACCCAATTTATTTTGTAACAGGGCTGCGTACCCTTCACGACTACTATCTACGTCCTCTTGAAAAATTGGTGAAATTTTTAGTGTTTGATCATTCTTTAAATCAGAAAACTTTTGTTTACCAACCATTCCTGAATCATTGGTTGAATTAGCACTAGTGCTTGTTGCTTGAATCACTGGCGCCCGTTTCAATTCATTTTTAACACGAATTTCCTTTGATTTAGTTGCAGCTTCAATAACTGAAGTATTAGCACCTAAAATTGTGGTTGATAGCAATACCCCAACTAAAGCTACCATTCTATATTTTTTCATAAAAACATATCTCCCTGATATTTTATATGAATCTACATCTCTAGAATAGCAGTTATGACAGCAAAAGGGAGACACATTTTCAGAAAAGTGTCTCCCTTTTAATTCTCTATTATTAAATGAATCTATTCATTATTCACGTTTATGATGTTGCATAAACTCTTCATGATTTTTTTCCATACCGATTAAATAAACAATCGATAGTACTATCACTGCAAACATTGCCAAAATGGCATGTGGTTGTTTCATAATTAGTAACAAAATTGTTATCAATACTAAAACTAATATCGAAATTCTTAAAGTAACTTTGGGAACTTTATCTTTCATAATAACTACCTCTTTTTGAACTTCTAAGTTAATTATGAAAGCAAATTCCCCGTTACGCAATTAAGACGCTTATTAATTTTTCAAATCTTCACCATTTGATTCGATAACTTTCTTATACCAGTAGTAACTCTTCTTTGGTGTACGACTAAAGTCACCTTCTTGATTATCATCACGGTTAACGTAAACGAAACCATAACGTTTTGCCATTTGACCAGTACCTGCAGATACTAAGTCAATACAACCCCAAGGAGTGTAACCGATCAAATCAACACCGTCTTTGATGGCTTCTTTCATTTGTTCGATGTGACCTTGTAGATATTCAATACGATAGTCATCATTGATTGAGCCATCTTTTTCAACAGTATCACGGGCACCTAAGCCATTTTCAACGACCATAACAGGGATTCCATAACGTCCATAAACGTCATTTAGATACCAACGAAGTCCTTTAGGATCCATTGCCCAGCCCCATTCACTGTATTTAAGGTAAGGGTTCTTAACACCAGTTGAGAAGTTACCTGCAGCTTCAGCTTTACTTGGATCTGATGTCAAAGCATTTGATGAGTAGTAACTGAATGTGTAGTAATCAACAGTTCCTTCTTTAAGAACTTCAGCATCTTCAGCTGTGATATTCAATTTAACATTGTGTTCATCCCAGAAACGTTGTGCAAAGTGTGGATAAGCACCACGAACTTGAACGTCACCACAATAGTAGTTGTTAATTTCATTAGCATGTTGAGCTTTCAAAATATCATCAGGATTTGATGTCAATGGATAGTTAACATTACCAGCAATCATACAACCAATCATATTTTTAGCATTGATCTTGTGACCAATTTTAACTGCCAAAGCACTGGCAACGAATTGATGATGTAAACCTTGAAGATTGTTTTGAATATCTTCATCAGTCATTTCACCATTAAATGGAGCAGCACCGTCTTTAACTGGTAGTCCTAATGACATGTAGCCACCGAACATCATACCGATATTAATTTCGTTAAATGTTAACCAGTAGTGAACTAAATCCTTGTATTCTGTAAACAAAGTCTTGGCATATTTAACATAGAAATCAATGACCTTGCGACTTCCCCAGCCACCATAAGCTTCTGTTAAATGATAAGGCATTTCGTAATGTGAAATTGTAACTAATGGTTCAATTCCATATTTGCGACATTCTTCGAAAACATTACGATAGAATTCCAAACCTTTTTGATTAGGTTCAGCATCGTCACCATTAGGGAAAATTCTTGTCCAGGCGACTGACATACGATAAGTTTTATAGCCCATACCGGCTAATAGTTTGATATCTTCTTTATAATGATGATAGAAATCACTACCTTCGTGTGATGGATAATAGCCATCAGGTTTCAAATCCTTAGTAAATACACGTGGCTTATCATAAGTTCCACCTAGCAAAAGGTCAGCTGTACTTGTCCCCTTGCCATCAACATCCCAGGCACCTTCATATTGATTGGCGGCAGTAGCTCCACCCCACAAAAAGTTCTTTGGAAATTCTGTCATAGTCTCTACTCCTTCATTTTCTTTATATTTATATGTTAACGCTTTCTGGCATAAAAATTAAAGCTTATTTTAAATCAATAATACTGTCACCAGGTTCAACATGACCATCAGCCAAGACATCAATATCGTTATAGTTCTTTGAATTAGTAACAATAATCGGCGTTGTAACGTCATACCCTTGATTAGTAATTCCATCAACGTCGAATTCCGTTAAGAGTTCACCTTGATGAACCTCTTGACCTTGTTCAACATGACTAGTGAATCCTTTACCTTCTAGTTGAACCGTGTCCATACCGATATGAATCAACAACTCGGCTCCATTTTTAGAATTGATACCAATGGCATGCTTTGTTGGGAAGACAACTGTAATTGTCCCGTCAACTGGTGAATAAACTTTTCCTTCATCGGGAAGTATAGCAACACCTTTACCAAGTGCTTCTGAAGCAAAAACGTCATCTTTAACATCGCTCAATGGAACGGTTGATCCTTTAATAGGACTGATAATTGTTTCAGGTGTAACTTTTTCTTTTTCAACTGTTTCTGGAGCAGCAGTTGTTGTAGCTGTAGCTGAACTAACCATAGCTGTAGCTAATTGTGGTTCTGCATTATTTGAAACTGGTTCTTTAACGGCATTTTCGTTCTTAAGATCTTCTTTACTAAAACCAAAGACTAGTGAAAGTCCTAGTGCAACAGCAAAAGCAACAACCCATGAAATAAGAGCACCGTAAACTGACATATCCATACCACTAGCACCAATATAACTAGGGAATAAGAAGACACCAAGTCCTCCGACCATGTAGGCCTTAGTACCGAATAATCCCATCAAAGCACCACCGATACCAGCACCAATACAACTCATCGCGAAGACTTTCTTACGAGGTAAGGTAATACCATAAATAGCTGGTTCTGTAATTCCAAAAATACCAGATAAGAATGCTGACCAACCTAGGCCTTGAACTTTCTTACTTTTAACTTTCATAATGACTGCTAGAACAGCACCGATTTGGGCAAAAGATGCGGCACCAGTTAAAACAAGAATTGGATCATAATGAAGATTTTGAATATTTAACATTCCCAATGGAACAAGTCCCCAGTGTAAACCGAAGATAACAAGGATTTGCCACAAACCACCAATAACGGCACCCGTAACAATTGGACTTAAGTTGTAAAGAGCCGAAGCACCGGCAGCTAATCCATCACTGATCCATGATGTAACAGGTCCAACAACTAGTAGAGTTAATGGAACAACAACTATCAAAGTAAAGAATGGAACTAAGAAAGTCTTAACAACACTTGGAATAACCTTCTTCAAGTATCTTTCAATCTTAGAAGCAATCCACATAGCCACGATAATAGGAATAACGGATGAAGTGTAGTTCATCATAATTACCGGAATTTTCAAAAAGGTAATGTGAATTGGTGAAGATAATGCTGTATTAACAAACAAAGTGAATAGTGGTTTACCGGTTACAGCAGTCGGATTCAAAGCAACGATTGTTGGATAAACTAACGCTGCACCAATTGATAATCCAATGAATTGATCAACGCCAAATTTCTTAGCGGCCGACAATCCTAAAATAATTGGTAGGAAGTAGAAGAAAGCATCCCCAATTGCGTAAAGTATAACGTATGTACCAGAAGTCTTAGTTACCAATCCTGTTGTTACCAGAATTGTTGCCAAACCTTTGATCATACCAGTTGCAGCCAAGCAACCCAATGCTGGAGCAAAAATTCCGGAAATCAAATCAATGAATTTATCTAGTAAACTAGTTTTTTCATCATCTTCGCCATAATCATCAGGAACAGTTCCACCATCTGGGAAACCACCGACTTTGACAACGTGATCATAAACGTCAGCGACTTCATTACCAATAACGACTTGATATTGGCCACCACTTTGAACAACTGTTACGACTCCTTCAGTATCTTTTAATTCTTCAGTATTAGCTTTCTTTTCATCTCTTAATTTAAAACGTAATCTTGTGGCACAATGAACGACACTTTTAACGTTATCTTTGCCACCGACTAATTTAACAATTTTCTTAGCTAAACTATCGTAGTCTTTCATAATATTTCCTCCTTTAGCAGGCAAACAAAAAAGCTCAAGAGGTTACACCACTATTCACCAATAGTAATGTAATTTTCTTGAGCTAATGCCTGCCGAACAGTAACACGCTAGTATTTAATTTTCACGATGAGTTACTCGCCAAACATGTAAGATCAAATACATTTGATCATTTGACGACAACGCCCATCCTTTAGTATTTCGTAAAAATGTAGAAATCTTTTGAACAGTTTGATTCTCTTGAGGATATTTAGCAATCATTAATTTCAATAAACTAGGGTCCAATTGTTCACCAGCAGGCTTATTGGATTTGATTTTCTTAATTAAAAAATATCTCAAATGTGAAACCAATCGACTGTAACTGAATGATTCATCATCCAAAGTCTTATGGTAACTGATTTGAATAATATTGATGATATCGGAAATTATCTTGGAAACTTGGATCGTGTCCTGAAGGGATTCTTTTTCATTCTCCAAATTAACAAAATGATACGTCAAGAAAACTAATTCATCCTTAGTAAAATTAACCTTCAAATCCTTATCGATGATTTTAATTGCCCTTAATGATGCTTGATATTCTTTAGGAAATAATTTTTTTACTTCCCAATTAACTGCTCTATCAGTAAACTCAATGTGTTCTTTTGCTCGTTCGTAAGCAAAATTGATGTGATCAGCCAAAATTAAATATTGATAATCATTAAATTTAACTTTTAAAAAAGATTCGACATCGTTAACTATATCAGAAGTTACATCAATGATAGATTTATCATATTCCCCTAAATTATCAATGTTTGCTGTATTCTCTGACTTGAAACGTTGGGTAATTTTTGATGCGTCCACCAAATCACCCGTTTTCTTGCCAAATCCGATGCCTTTTCCAACAACTACCCATTCAACATGATGGTCATCAACTACAAGGGCTGCATTATTATTATAATTTCTTACAAATTTCAATGACTTACCCCCTAAAAAAAATACCCACTAATTGCACACTAAAATATGCACAATATTAGTAGGTTTATGCCTGATCGAATCAGTAACACACATCGTTTACAGGAACCATGATAGCGGTTTCTAAATAATACGTCAAGTATCTTTACTAAATTAAACTATAAAAGTAGCAATTTTTATTACAAAAAGTGAATATTTTAAGGTTCATTTATTTTTATTTTGGTTAGATAATCTTGATCAAAAAATTGATCAAATATAATGTAAACGTTGTCAATTAAGAAGTATTAAATAAACGCTACAAATTGTCTATATACTTCGTTATACTTGACCTAACAAGGTTTTGAACATTATATCTGTAAGCAGAAAAATCGTTTTTTATTAATATATTTTTTATCATGATATTATGCTAATAATTAAACTTGCTAAGGAGTCTTGCATATGCCAAAAAAAATTGCTGTCGTAGCCATGAATACCAAGAAGATTCCCTATGTCGGTGGTAACGAACTTATCATCACACTCGATAATCAAAAGGTTTGGTACACTGCTAATACTAAACAGATCAGAATCCCCTTCTTCACTAATGTTCTCAATTCAATGATGAATAATTTTTTCGATACTTTTATGAAACGTTCTAATAAGCATAACGTTGTTAAAGCTAATTATTTCTCTAAACAAGTTGCCCGCTACTTACTCAAAAATAATTATGATCAAGTTGTTTTTGAGAATGAACAACTCAGAAAGAATATTTCACGTCGTCTTGAAAAAAAAACGGCTACCGTCCCAGAAACCTTGCTTGCCTAGGACACATAAATAAGGTTCAGAAATCTTAATCGACTTCTGGACCTTATTTTTTATCTAATTGCCTTAACAATATCTTCATCACCAGTGACAAAGTTAATATCTTTCTTAATTGTAGAAGGTGTCTCCAACGCTTGGGCAATAACCTTAGCTACGTCAGCTCTTGGAACACTGCCACCTTCATAGTTGCTTTGAATATTGATTTTTCCTACGGCATCATCATTCGTTAACATTCCTGGGTGTACGATTGTGTAATCCAAGTTTGTACTACGAAGATATTTATCAGCATAGTGTTTTGCAATATAATATGGTCTGATTCCTGAAGCTTCCCACTTGCTACGATCATCACTATAAACAGCACTAACCATAATATAGCGTTTGATACCTAAGATTTGGGCGATATCCATTGTCTTAATAGCACCATCCAAATCAATTTCCATAGTCAAATCATAACCAGCTCCACCAGCACCGGCTGTGAAGACTAATGTATCAGCTCCAGAAGCCTCAATTGAGTTCTTTATTTCAGATATTGGTGCAGTCAAATCAATGTATTGTGTTGGAATATTCTCCGCTTGGTAAGCCTTGATTTGTTCCTCACTACGTAATCCTGCAGCAAAATCAATTTGCTTATTTTGAAGTTCATCAACTAACAAACGTCCCACTTTACCATGGGCACCAATAATAAGTACTTTCATTAAAAATACCTCCTTGAGTAACTTCACTTTAACAACAAGTATTTAATTTGGTAGATTGCAACAATTAATCGAATTTTTCGGACAAGTCACCAAAG
>NZ_AZES01000085.1 GCF_001434985.1 Companilactobacillus paralimentarius DSM 13238 = JCM 10415
TGTTTTTATTTTGTCATTTTTCTAAAGTGGCTAACTTGATTATAAAATTCGCCAATATTTTTAGGCCAAGAATTTCCAAAGTCTTTTTGTGGCAAGCACAATAAAACTAGTAACGCTATATCACCTAAGAACGGAATTATCGGTAACAACACCCACCAGCCGTGCATTTTTCTATCGTGCAATCTTCTAATAATGGCCGTAAAAACAGAAATTATATAATATCCGAATGCTATTGCCAAAGCTACGCCAACAATTGAACTCCAATAAAAATCAGTTATAGGCATTTTAGTAATCACGAATCCTAAAATTCCCATGATAATTCCGGCTACAATAGTCATTCCTAAAAAGCCCCACCAGAAATCCTTACGACTCATTCTCTTAGCGCCTACAAATAAATCTTGAAAATATAATTTTGTGGAAGAAATGATTCCTGGATGAAAACTTTCATTCCATACTTGTTCTTTCATTTGCATTTGATTTCTCCTAAATGTGAATTCCAATAATGAATCCTAAAATACCAAAAATGTAAGTTAAAACAAAGTATAACAGACATCTCCATAAGCGGTGTTGGAACCACAACTGACTTAACTCCATACTAAAGGTACCAAAGGTGGTAAAGCCTCCACAGAATCCTGTACCTAATAGTAATAATATCGCACCATTATGAATTTGTGCAGTGAATATTCCCAGCAGCAAGGCACCAAAAATATTGATCAGTAAGGTTATAACGGGAAAATCAACTGGAATCTTGGATTGTAATAAAGTTAGCTCATTTCTTATAAAGGCACCAATAGCAGCACCAAAACCTACAATTAAAAAATTCATTTGTGCTTGCTCCTTATATAGTCATTAAATGCCTGACCAGCTGCCCAATAATTACCCAATAGGGCTAACAAGAAGCCACCGACAAGTGTGAACGTCAGATATATCAGTAAAGATTGCCATTGACCGTTTTCATATAACCGATAAGTATCGGCTGTAAATGTTGAAAAAGTCGTATAGGAACCTAATAGACCTGTACTCAAGGTCAAAACTACTTGCGAGGATAAGTTATATCGATCCTGTAAATAATGAATCAAAAATGGCAATAACAAAGCTCCACTCAAATTGGCTATTAGTGTCCCCAGAGGAAATCCATTACTTGTTTTGAAAATTAAACTCTCGCCATAACGAAGATTACTACCGATAAATGCTCCAATTAAAAGAAGCAAAAATACTTTACCCTTTTCCTTCAACATAAAAAAATCACCCTCAAAAACAAAAGAATTGGATACAATATCCTTTATCATTCACTTCAAATAACCCAGAAATTTAAAACAGCACCTATTTAAAAACGTAATGCATTACGCTTATTCTAAATAGATGCTGTTATTTTTATTTCAAAAATTTAGAAAGAGAACAATAAACGGAATCTTTTACTAGTCTGGAATAAAAGTTAAAAATGCGGTTAGTTTCAAGTTACATCCAGAATATTCTCAACTTCTATGAAAGACAGAATCCAAACTCTTTTTTAATCATTATTTTTTATCAACATCATGTCCACCGAATTCATTTCTCAAGGCAGCCACAACTTTACCGGTAAAAGTATCATCTTCTAAAGAACGATAACGCATCATCAATGATGCTGCAATAACTGGTGTTGGTACTTGTAATTTCAGAGCTTCTTCCAAAGTCCACTTACCTTCACCAGAGGAATGCATTACCCCTTTTATTTCATTCAAATTAGGATCTTTTGAAAATGCTGATTGTGTCAATTCCATCAACCAACTACGAATAACTGATCCGTGTTCCCAAACTTTAGCAACAGCTTCATTATCATAATCAAATTGACTGTGAGACAAGACATCGAATCCTTCAGCAATTGCTTGCATCATTCCGTATTCAATGCCATTGTGAACCATCTTTAGATAATGACCACTACCGGCCTTTCCAGTATACAAGTATCCGTCTGTTTGAGCAATTCCTTTGAAAATTGGTTCAATATATTCAAAAGTTTTTTCATCATCGCCACCAATCATGAAGTTACCATCACGATTAGCACCACTCATACCGCCAGAAGTACCGACATCAAAGAATTTAATTTCTTTATCTTTCAAGATTTGGTTATGTTTCAATGAATTCTCGAAAAATGAATTGCCACCATCAATTACAATATCATTGGGATCAAGAATTTCGCTAAGCTTATCAATTGTTTCATTTGTAGGATTTCCTGCTGGTAACATTACCCAGACAATACGTGGAGCTTGTAATTGCTTAACAGCGTCCTCCAAGGTTTGTTCTACTTGTGCACCTAGTGTTGAGGCATCATTTCTGGCAGCATCGTTTAAATCAAACGCAACTACCTCGTTTCCATTACGAATCAAATTCTCAGTCAAATTGATTCCCATCTTGCCTAACCCAATCATTGCTAATTTCAAAATTAATCCTCCTAAATTGTTATCACAAGGATTAATTATACATAAAAAAGCCGCACCAAAAACAACATTTTGGTACGACCCGATTGCTTAAAAGGTTGATATCATCGACTTAATTGGCTGCTTAGCCCATAAATTTGTTCCACCAATGACCCTTTTTATCATTATTAACCTTTTCGTTAACACGTTCTTTGATCTCTTCATTGTCATTGCCACTGTTACTAGAATCCTTACTTTGAACTTTTTCCTCTGCTTGTTGCTTCAAGGTATCTAGTTCAACTTGTAATTCTTCTTTAGCCTTTTGAGCGTCATTAAGTTCATCTTGCAATTCTTTGATTGTAAGTTCGCGCTTTTTGTTTTCAGACTCTAATTTAGCAACGGTTACTTGTAATTCTTTAACCTTTGCTTCTTGTTGTCCATCCTCAGTTTTATCCTTTTTCACTTCAGAAGTTGGATAAATTTGCATTGCGGATGTTTCCAGAGTCATTTTAGGTCCATGGCTCAATTTAACCATTTCTCTAAAATCTTCAATATTTTTTTGCGTGTATAAACGATTATTTTGACTATTACGTTCAAAATATTTACTATTCTCAGTCGTGCGTTCAACGATCAAAGAATATTTACGCAGTGTAGCTACACTTATCCTTAAATCTTTGGCAGCTTGTGCAGGAGTTAATAAATTGTTGCTTTTTACTTTAGTCAAAAGGATTCCCCCAAGGTTGTTTCATTCTCTTCATTATAAAAATAATAATTGTGAAGTTCAACTACAAAATCAATGTAGTCTAAATTAAAATCATCCTTGCTATATTTTAACCTTCAAATTGGATATACTAAAGATGTATTAATAAAATATTTACTCTTAGCCGACACAGTCGGTTTTTCTTTGGTGTATAATTCATCTTACAAGAACAGAAGGGGAAATCATATATTGTCAAGTTCTACAATTACAACAAATTTCATTATCATTTTACTTACTTTCATTTTTGCTTTCTTCTTTGTTGCTGCTGAGTTTGCTTTAGTACAAACCAGGTCCAGTCAACTAGAAGATGCAATTTCAAAGGGTAATGGTAATACAAAAAAATTAAAACGTGCTCTTATGATGGTCAATAACCTCAACGAGTACTTATCAACAACACAAGTCGGTACTAGTATTGCTGGTATCATCTTAGGTTGGATCGGTGAAAGTACAATTGAGTACCTATTAGTAGAAGTGTTGGGTGTTGCTCATATCTCTGCTGGTGGTAGTAGCGGTTTACATGCCGTCAGTTCCATTGTTGGTGTGCTTTTACTAACATACCTTGAAGTTGTTTTGACGGAAATTGTTCCTAAAAACATCTCAATTGATATGCCAATGACGATGTTAATGCTTGTCGTTACACCGTTGCGATTCTTCCATATTGCCGTTTATCCATTCGTTTGGTTATTAAACGTGTCTGCTTCAGGTATCGTTCGTTTAATGGGAATGAAGCCTGCCGATTCAGAAAATGAAGTTTTCTCTCAATCAGAAATCCTTAGACTTTCTAAATCATCTATTAAGGGTGGTGATATGGAACCTGATGATGTTATCTTCATGCAACGTGCTTTTGAATTAAACGATAAAGTTGCTAAAGATATTATGGTTGATAGAACTAGTCTTTACGTTGTCGATATTACCGATAAAGTTAAGGACGTTATCAAAGATTATTTACAACAAGGTTTCTCAAGATTCCCTGTTGTTGCCGATAACGATAAGGATAAAGTTTTAGGTTATGTATATGCCTATGATATTGTTCGTCAAAACCAAGTCGATGGTAATGTTGGCATCAGCCGCATCTTGAGATCTGTTAACACGGTTCCTGAAACAATGCCTATCCAAGATATTTTATCTAAGATGATCAAAAAACAAACACCTATCGTTATTGTCGTTGATGAATACGGTGGGACAAGTGGTATCGTTACTGATAAAGATATTTACGAAGAATTATTTGGTACCGTTAAAGACGAAATCGACGATGTTTCCGATGAATATATTGTTAAGAATCCTGATGGTTCTTATAATGTTTCTGGTAAAACCACACTTTATGATTTCGAACGTTACTTCAAATCCGATATTCCTGAATTTCAAGATTCTGATATTATCACTGTTGGTGGTTATATCATTGAAAAGTATCCTAACATTCAAAAGGATTTTGAGTTCGAGATGGATAACTTTAAGTTTAAGGTCGCTGAATTCGACCACGGATTCGTTAACTGGTTCAAAGTTACAGTTGATAAGACAGCTGTTACTAAACAAGATAACTTAGCATCACTTACTGATGTTGATGATTTAAAAGATTAAAACTAAGCAAATAGCCAATAACTCGTAATTGAGTTATTGGCTATTTGTTTGACTAAAATGAAATGTATTCATTATTAAACTCTTTTATTTTTTCACAGAGTAGCTAGCCCAAAATGTCGGAACGTTGAAATCATGAAGTTTACCTTCACTATTAGTATCTTCATATAAATCAACAATTTGAAAACCAACCTTGATTTGACTACGCAATTGCTCATCCAACGTATGTGAGAACTGAACTCCATCTTCCTCTAAAGGAAATTCTTCTTTAATTTTATCATCCTGTAAAGGATTGTAAGGTAAAGCATGATAGAGCTTGGTTTCTGTCTTATCGAAGATATAGTTGATACCATTATCCATGCCTACCAGTAAGCGACCACCTTTTTTCAAAATACGATGGCTCTCTTTCCAAACATGTTGAACATCCTCAATATAACAATTAGCAACTGGTTGAATGATCAACTCAAAACTATCATCTGCAAATGGCAAAGGCTTAGTCATATCGCCACGAATAATTTCAATATCATATCCTTCACGTTTAGCAACTAACTCTTCAGCGTCTAATTGTTTTTGCGAATAATCAAAAACTGTACATTCGGCACCCAAAGCAGCTAATATTGGCATCTGTTGACCACCGCCTGAAGCTAAACCTAAAACCTTTTTACCAGCTAAAGATTCTGGGAACCAATCACGGGGAATTTCACGATTAGGTGTCAAAACCATTCTAAATTCACCTTTTTGTGCCTTAACGTATTCTTCGTGAGAGATAGGTTTTCCCCATTCCCAACCTTCTTCGACCCAATGGTCAATAACTTTAGAATTAAATTTTGTATAATCCATTAGCTTTCCTCATTTGTAAAATTTCTATAATTATAGAATTAATATTCTTCTATAACAACAAAAATAACCACCCAACTAAAAGTTGATTGGTTATTTGCTGAATATCATTTTTCTTTACTACTCTTTAAGCCTTCAATTTTACTGAAGTCAATTAAATTTAATTTGTTAATAAACAGTACTGCGATAATAACTAATAATGATAAGAATGAAGTACGACGAGCTAACTTTTGCGTTGTTGTTTCAAAGTAATCGACCACTACTTTACCTTTGCCATGAATGGTTACTTGCGCCAAGTTATTATTAGTTTTATCTACATGCAATTCGGATACTTTTCCCTTCGATTGCGTGCTTTGGAAACCATAATAACCGATAATCGGCAAATCAACTTTGGCATGCTTAGCGTTCTTAAAATTGAAACTTAAACGTGTGCCATATTGCTTGAAATTAGTAATCTTAGCTTTTCCTTTAGTTACTTGAGGCTTATGTTTACTTCTCTGCAACTTGCTCAAGTTAGTTCCTATAGGAAGATACTCTTGACCTGCACCAATACTATAAGGTTCTGACTTACTGTAAGCCTCATAAGTATTTCTCTGAAGTGGTGAATCAGTTACCAAACGATATTCTGCAGAAATTGCTGTCAACATGACAAGTACTATCAACATGGTTTTCATCGTTCTCTTTTTGAATATTCCTAATGGATCAGCGGCAATAAAGACCGCCAACAATAATGAAGCAATCATGTAAAAGCGCCATGGAAATTGAATCATCTTAATTGGTGTCTTATTCAAAAGTTCCCAAGGGAACAATTTAGTACTGCAGAGTAACATCACTGCTCCAATTAATGAAAAATCACGGACAGCCTTGTTCTCAACTTTAGTCAAAGAGATAAAGACGACTATTGCTGCAAATAACATCAGAATTCCGGGATTAGCCTGATTATAAACATTATTTAGACTCGCATGAGCCATATCAGAAAAATCAGCTGCAGCCGCAACTAAATTAGAATTCGATTGAGTCAAAACAAACTTAGTATGTTTTACCTGCTCCAACATCGGTAGGAAATAAGCTGCCGTTAGAAGTAAGGAACAAATCGTTGCCCAACAAAGAGATAATAATCGAGTTGGTGTTTTTTTCAGTTCACCAATCTGACAAACTGCTACTGCAACAATCACAATAGCCATCAATATTGGTGTAATTGCATGTGAATAAATAATTCCAATCATACCAAAAGTTAGATACAACCAATTTTTATGTTCACCGTAAAAAATTTCATAAATACCTAATAACGCTATTGGTAAAAAAATGAATGCTCCCACTTCACCTAAATCGTGACGATATAGGACATCATACATTCGATATGTTGATAGCGTGTAAACGAAACTGAAGACCAAACTGTTCCAATATTCCTTCTTGATCTTAAAGAAACAAAGGAAAGAAACTCCCATTGTCAAAAATGTTAATAGAATATTCAATCCGACAATTGCTTGAGCACTGGAGTAACCCATTAAGCGTAAGAAAGCAGCTGGGTAAAGTAGAAAATCAGAATAAAAGATATTAACAATATATCCGAAACCATCCATAAATGACATGTTGATAAACGGGAAATACTGGTGACGCAACAATGAATGATATAGTCCCTCAATTCTCATATTGTGGAACCGATCATCACTCGTACCTAAGAATGACCAAATCTTACCTTGGAAAATCTGTGCTTGATAGACAGCCAAAATGCTGACCAGTAGAAAAAGCGCAATTGTAAAAACAATAATTGCAACTTTTTTCCAATTCTTTTTATTCAAAAATGTTAATTGCATAACAAAATACCTTTCTTAGTGATAAACACAATACGTTTATTATACTAACTAGCTTCTTGTAAAAGATACCTATTTCTCACTCTTTTTTCCTAATATAACAAGTAATCAACAAGACCAATAAACTAGATATCGAAACAATTCTACTACACTTTTGAATCCATGTTTGAACATATTCAACCCTAACAATCCCCTGGCCATTTAGAGTCACTTGGCCTAAGCCCGTTTTCAAATTCATTTTCAATGGTGACACATTGCCAAGTGATTTTCTAGATGAATATCCATAATAACCAATAATTGGTAAATTGATTTTGGCTCCTTTAGCGTTAGTAAAATTAAAACTTAACTGTGATCCATTCTGCTCAAAGTCAGTAATCTTAATGGTGCCCTTTGCCACCGTAGGAACATGCGGAGTTAATCGTAATCTAGCTAGGTTGGCATTTCTGGGCAAATATTCCTCCCCACTACCAATACTGTAAGAATCTAAATGGTCAAAAGTAGTATAAGTATCATATTCATTAGAATAATTTTTAATTAGTATTGCTTCCGAAGTTAAAGTAAGCATGACTACTAAACCCAGAAAGATAATTTGTAATTGTCTCTTTTCAAAAAGATGTAACGGATCAGCGACTAGAAAGATACTGAAAAGAATTGTAATCAACATGTTCAATCGCCAGGGAAATTGGATTATCTTCAATGGCGTATTTTCTAATATTTTCCAAGGAAAAAATTTAGTTGTCATTATTAAAAAAATTTCACCAATCACTGCAAAATCACGCACTGCCACATTCTTTTCTTTCCAAATGGCGAAGGGAATAATTAAACCAATGGCAATACAAACCAACCCGATACCTTCTTGATAAAGATTGTTTGTAAAACTCCAAACCAGGATATCTTTAAACGAATTGCTTCTTTGAGCAATATCAATTAATGGAGAGGTCAATTTAAATTCTGTCTGATGCAGCTGTTCAAAAATTGGCAAAAAATAGGCTAAACTCAAGGCTCCAGCGAGTAAGCCCGCATAAATCAATTTAATAATTCGTTGTGGCTCTTTAAACAAATTTTTGAGCCTAAATAAAATTACGAAAAATATGAAAATTCCAATCAAAATTGGTGACAGTGCATGAGCATAAATCACCATTACCATTCCAAAAGCTAAAATTTTCCATTTGTCAGCATCCGCATAAAAAATCTCATAAATGCCCAAGATAACAATTGGTAAAAAAGTCAGTGTTAATGTCTCACCTATATCAAATCTACGTACCATATCAAAAATGCGATAAGCACTTAAAGTGTAAACAAAGCTAAATAGTAAGCTTTTGGCATCGTTATGACTGACATAACGGTAGGTATAGAAGGCTATCAAAAAAGTACTAAAATTCAGAATGACATAATAAGTCACAAAAGCTTGCGCTGTGGTCAAACCAAATAGCCTTAGAATAGCTGCTGGATAGAGCCAAAGATCCGCATAAAAAATATTGGCGATATATCCAAATCCATTCATAAATGACATATTTACAACTGGGAAAAATTGACCATGCTTTAGAGATTGATATAAACCCTCAATTCTTAGCACATGAAAGCGGCCATCGGTATCAAGATCCAAGTAAGACCAAATATGACCGTTTGCTAAATCTGTTATATAAATAATGACGACACTCATAACAAGAAACAGTAACCAGATGAAAAGTATTTTGTGTTGAACAAACATTTTTTTCATAATTTCTACCTAGTAGTAAAAAAGGAGTTTGAAGACATACGTCTTCAAACTCCCTCAAGATATTTTTCTATTTTATTTTAATAATATTGACACTTTTATCAATTAGTTCTTTTGAATTACTAAAAATCAGTAACTGTGTTTTAGGATCAACTTTCAATTTCAAATGATCATCCAAAAAATCTTTTGCACTATCTTTGAAATAGATTATTCCCAAATTACTGTCTAAATGTACCGTATAATCTGTCAAATCTGCTGTTGGATCAACCACAATAATTCGAAATTTCGTCAAAAGCGCGCAAGTACCCTCATCCGAAAAACGACCAAAGCCATCGTCCAAATCTAAGAGCAATTTCTTACCTGCATCAACGTATTTTTGTAGCTTGATCTGAGCCTCATTGCTTATTTCAATTTTCATTATCGACCTCAATATTTATACTTCATGGTACTACCCCAATCAATTAAACTGACAATAAATACCATAAATATAATTGTTATATAACTCAGGAATATCCCATTGAGAACATTGTATAATACATCCCTGACATTGTAGTCGATATTGCTTACAATAACATCTTGCAATGGATAGTAAACACACCCTAATACGATTGCTAATAAAATTGAAGTACAAATACCAACCGTACCTAAGTGATGGAAGAATAACATATTAGAACCAACTTTGGAACGCAAACGGATTGCTAGTAAAATAAAGATTCCGGCTGCCGCAACCATGATCGTCTTAATCAACTTTTTAATAGTTTGAATCTTAACAATCACCGTTTCGATCGGTCCTAAATCATTATCCACGATCTGGTTCATCAAATCTTCATTACTTTTAATAACAGTATCGATTTCATTATCAATATTTAATCCATAATTCTTGGCTTCAGCTTTTAATTTAGTACTAATAGTCGCTAAAATGGCACTACCAATAGTTAATTGCGAGTCATCACTATACACTTCATCCACGGAAGTATTGATTATCTTTTTGACATCCTTATTAGTTAAGTTAACGGATGATAAATTAGTCGAAATGGAATAACTATTAACCAGCCTTCCCAATCTTTGATTGGTATAATTCTTGATCAAAGTTACATTTGTTTCACTGCTGACCACTTTTTTCACGTAATTACTATTTAGAACCGTAGACAGAGTGATTCCCAAAAAGACGATTACCATCAAACAAATTGATAACAAAATTAATGTAAAACCGTGTCTATTGTAAGACAATGACTTGCTCATAATTATTTCTCCATAGCTAGATTAACAATCTCTTGAGGCTTGTTGACGATCCACTCAGAATTGGCAGCTTTTAATTCCTTATAGTCACCAAAACCGTATGTCACCCCAATGGCCTTCAAATTGTTTTTATGTGCCCCTACAATATCACTGCTACGATCCCCAACCATAACAAGATTTTTTGTATCTAATTCAACGGAAGTTTTATCAATTCCATAAGAAATGACATCTTCTTTTAATGAACGAACTGACTCATCTTCGGCCGCACCGAAGACATGTCTGACGTATTCTTTCATATTTAACTGGTCAATAATTCTTTTAGCAAAAATTTCCGGTTTAGATGTGGCAATAAATAATTGCTTATCAGCCTCTTTCAATTCTTGAAACATTTCTAGAACACCATCATAAACAGTGTACTCCATCCAACCTTCGTCTTGATAATATTCCCTAAAGGCGTTTATACTTTGATTAATCAACGGATCATCTGGTGCTAAATGATCGTATTTTTGAAGTGAGGCACCTATAGTAGGTCCAATGAAAGTATGCAAAGTCGCATCATCATGAGGAATATATCCCAAGGTATGTTGGTACATATATCTCAAACTTTTCATAATTCCTGTTTCAGAATTAATAATGGTTCCATCCAGATCAAAAAATAAATTGTTCAAATTAAATTCATCCTTTTATGTTAAATTTAAGTTATGTAAAGATTATATAGCATTCAATTAAAAATAACTAACAGTCGTAGGTAGAGTATGGTAAAAATAAAAAAACCGAAAACATATACCAGCCTCGAAGATGGACTAACGAGTCAGCAGGTTGCTACTCAAGTTCAAAAGGGACTGACAAATGTACAAATAAAGAAGTTATCGCGTCCAATACCAAAGATTTTGGCCGATAATCTATTCACACTATTTAATCTTCTAAACTTGATCATCGCTATCTTAATTTTCTGGACTGGATCCTATCGGAACTTGTTCTTCTTAGGACCAGTGATTGCCAATATTATCATTGGTAGTTATCAGGAAATTAGAGCTAAAATCACCGTCGATAAAATTAGTCTGGTCAACACTCAAAACTTTACCGTTATTCGTGATAAACGTAAACAAGAAATTCCAATTGATCAATTAGTCGAAGACGATATCGTTATGGTCAAACGTGGCGATACAATTCCCGCCGATGGGATTGTTCGTTATTCTAATGGCCTACAAATCAACGAATCCAGTATTACTGGTGAATCTGATACTATCACCAAACAAATTGATAATGAAGTTTTCTCTGGTAGTTTTGCCATCGCCGGACAAGCTCAGATCCAACTGACTCAAGTCGGTCATGAGAGTTTTGTCTCTAAATTGTCTTCAGCTGTTGGTAAAGAAAAACGATCCGTTAGCGTTTTAATGAAAATAATTAATAACATCATTAAAATTTTAACATATACCATCATTCCAATTGGACTTCTTTTATTTTTCCGTTCATTCTTAAAAAATGGTGATGTGGCCCAATCCATTTTGGGTACTTCTGCTTCCGTTATTGGAATGATTCCAGAAGGTTTAGTTCTATTAACTGCTGTGGCTCTAGCTACTGGTTCTTATAATTTATCGAAACGTAACATTCTAGTTCGTTCGCTGAGTGCTATCGAAACACTAGCTCGGGTTGATACTTTGTGCCTTGATAAGACTGGTACGATCACTACTGGTAAACTAACAGTTAAGAAAACTCTTACTTATGGAAATATGGATACTAAAGAAGTTCAAGCCATCGCTACTAAAATTGTTGAAGCCACACAGGAAACTAATGCGACTGCTTTAGCTATTAAAAAATTAGACGCTCAAGTCCTTCAAACTAATGTTCAAAAGGTCATTCCGTTTTCATCCGAAACCAAATATTCAGGGTTTATAGATGAAGAAAATGTTCGTTATATTATGGGTGCTCCTGAATTCATTATCAAGAATCCTGCTTCTGAAATTACTCAGACAGTCGAACATGCGGCCGAGAAAGGGTTCCGTGTTATTGCTATTCTTAAAGAAGACTCTCAGCAGACTCTTTTAGGCTTGTTACTGATTTCTGATGAAGTTAGACCGCAGGCTCCTTCCACTTTCTCATATTTAAAAAATCAAGGAATCGATTTAAAAATCATTTCTGGTGATAATCCCGTCACCGTCGCTAATGTTGCAGCACAAGCCGGTATCGCAACTGGTAAGAGTTATATCGATATGAGTAGTGTCAATGATGATCAAGATTATCATGAATTAGTGAAAGAGTACAAAGTCTTTGGTCGAGTTCGTCCTAGTCAAAAGGCTGACTTGATTAAGGCTATGCAAGATAATGGTCTGACCGTTGGTATGACTGGGGATGGTGTCAATGATGTTTTGGCCATGCGTCAATCTGACTGTAGTGTTGCCATTGCAGGTGAAAGTGATGCGGCCGAAGCTTCAGCCGATTTTGTCCTTTTGAATCGTAATTTTGATTCAATGATTTTTATGCTCAATGAGGGCCGACGTGTTATCAATAATGTTGAAAGAGTAGCGTCTCTATTCTTGATCAAAACGATTTATTCCGTTGTTTTGTCGATTTTCTTCATTATTTTGGGAACTGGCTATCCCTTCCAACCATCCCAATTAACACCAATCAACGCTTTAACAGTTGGTATTCCAACATTTATCTTAGCTTTGGAACCAAACTATACTCCACCAGCTGGCCGTTTCATGCGTAACGTTATGGAGATTGCTTTACCATCGGCTATCTGCAATATCATCTTTATCATAGCCATCTCAATTCTGGGTCGACATTTTAATTATAATTTTGCAACAACCTCAACTCTATCTGTCTTTACAATCGGTATTATTGGTTACTGTGCACTGATTTCCATCAGTAATCCGTTGATTGTCAGAAAGCAAGTTATGATTGGTATCTCGTTTGCCTTATTTATCATTACCTTTATCTTTGGAAATAAAGCTTTCGGATTACAAAGTATTTTGACATTACAGTATACATACCTCTTCGTTGCTATCTTCTTAACTGCCTGGCCACTCTTCATGTTCATGCGTGAAGTTTTAGGTCGTAGAGTATTCTCTAAAATTAATTGGAAATAAAAAACTCAATCCGTTTTGGATTGAGTTTTTTTTCAATATTTCAAATGTATTTCACTAGCTTTAACCCACATATTAGTAGCGACTCGATACATTTTAATTCCATTTATTTTAGCAATCCTGTCAGTGTACCAAGGTGTATTTTTAGCTAACACTTTTTCAGTATTTATTTTACCTTTTGAATCATATACTGGTGTCTCTTTTAAAGTCGTAACTACATTGCTAAATGATACGTACTTATAGGCTTTATCAGTTCTAATATACTTATCAGTTGCGACCCGATAATATTCAACGCCATTAATAGTCTTTAATTGGTCGGTTACCCAATTGCTGGCTTGTCCCAATTCGATATTCAAAGGCTTACCATTAACGTCATAAACTTGAACCGTTCCGCCATCAGGATAAGTTGAAACTAATCCCAATTCGTCGCTATCAGTAGCTTTTCTCACAGAAATTTTGATGTTCTTATTACCACTGTCAATTTGATAAATGGCGTCATCAGCATTGACTAAAGCGTAGCCTGCTGGAACTTTCAAATTAATCTTCGAACCATTGGCACCCTTACCTGTTTGAGATCCTACTTCTTTATTAGTAGTCTCATCAATATACGAAATACTATATGACGTATCAGCCTTGGTTACATAGCTGGTAAAGGTCATATTATTTTTATTAAGTAAAAATCCATACGAAGATAGGTCAGCTAAACTGTAGCCGTCGGGAGCTTGAGCATTGATATAATCACCCAAATTACCTTGTGAAGTAGTTTTATCTACCACTTCATTAGTGGAAGCATCTTTATATTGAATCGTATAATTCAATCTTTCAACTGGAATACTAGAAGTTGCATTTTTAATTAAGGTAGATTGTAAGATTAAATAGAATTCTACCCAGACGAAAAATTTGGATAGA
>NZ_AZES01000086.1 GCF_001434985.1 Companilactobacillus paralimentarius DSM 13238 = JCM 10415
TCTATCCAAATTTTTCGTCTGGGTAGAATTCTATTTAATCTTACAATCTACCATTTTGCTATTATTATGTATTTTACCTAAAAATGTCCAGAAATTATTTGATTAATTTCTGGACATTTTTTAATAGCTGATTTCCTTATTAGCTTCCAATTGATATTCGTGTCCGTGTACTTTTATAACACAGCCATGATCAGCTTTAACCTTTATTTCATTATCCTCAAAAGTTAGACGGTATCTAACACCACAATACTTTTGTGTAAATGACAATCTTTGCCACTTACTTGGTAATTGTGGATCAATATTCAATTTACCATCTACGAATTTTACACCCGCAAAGTCACGCATGATAACAGTCAATACTGCACCCATAACGCCGGTATGAATACCATCAGCAGTTGTTCCTCCTTGAATATCGTCATAATCAGAGCGGATAGCTACTTGTAACTTTTGCCAAGCCTTATCAACATCACCTAAAGCAATATCAACACTAGCATAAACAGGTCTAGAAACGGTTGATCCATGTACAGTTCTGGCTAAATAGTAATCGCGATTCTTTTTCAACCAATCTTTTGGCAAATTATTACCCAACTGTTTTACGGTTTCTTCCATCACTCGTGGCCCCAAGTTGTAAATCATCATCAATGAATCAGCTTGTTTATCAACTTGATAATCATTAGCAGACTTGTTTTCAGCTGTTAAGATACGATCGATTCGATGAATATCACCATACTTTTTTTCATAGTCAACTAAATTCAGATCTTTCAATTCAAAGTAGTGATTGTATTGCTCAATAATCCCCTGATCATTGATATAAACTTTTAACTTATGAGCCATTTCATCAGCCTTACGAATTAACGTTTCATCAAAGTCTGATTCTTCACAGGCTTTAGCAAAAGTTTCTGGCATTTTCTTACGTAATTTCAATAGCCAAGACAATGACCAAGCTACCATCATATTAGTATAAGCGTTGTCTGACAAACCGCCTTGATTCGTATTCGGATAAGCTTCATGGAATTCATCTGGACCCATAACACCAGATAGATGATAGTTTTCACCATCATATTCCGCCTTTTCTAGCCAAAACTTACTTGTCTGTAAAAGAACGTTTAGGCCACCTTGTTTCAATAAACTATTGTCACCTGTCATCTGTGTATAACTCCAAATATCATAAACAACGGCTAAAGAAACATGACGTTGAAGACGTGAATTATCTGGATACCATTCATTGGTCATTGGATTTAAATGAATCAACTGAGCTTGTTCGTCACCAATACTAGCTGATTGCCAAGGATACATAGCACCATGTTCTCGTTGCAACTCCGCATTCCTTCTAGCAGCTGGCAAGCGTTTAATTCGATATTTCATTAAAGCTCTGGCCGTCTCTGGTTCAATAGCTGTGTAGTAAGGAACAAAGAAGAGTGCATCCCAGAAAATGTGACCACGGTAACCTTCACCTGTCAATCCACGCGAACCAACTGAGGCATCTAAGTCCGGATTAGCTAATTTTTGTGCAGCTTGATGTAATTGGAAAATATTCAAACGAATCAATTTTTGAATATCCTTGTCATCGCTAGTTATTTCAACATCAGCAACTTTCCAAAAGTCAGACCAATGTTGTAAATTGCTTTGATAAATTTCTTCAAAGGTACCTTCATCAAGAGCCATTTTAACAATCTTTAGATAATTTGGATCTTCATAATCAGTAGCCACTGCCATGACTCGTTTAATATCCAAGACCTGTTTAGCAGCTAACTTAATTGTTGTGTGATCCACAATTGAATCTTGATTATAACTTGTTTCAAAGTTAGCCTCTGAACTAGTTGTTTTAGCTCCTACGGCAAAGTTAATATTTGATTGTAGAGTCTTCCCTTGCAAAATATGATCAGCCGTTTGAGTTACTTTGAATTCCTGACTATTGAATTTACGATAACGTGCCACATTCTGATTTTTAATCTTACCGTCAATTATCATTTCAACACCGACTTGAGCTGAGAAATCTAAAGATAACTCTACCTTTAAAGCCAAGCGATGATAAGATACTGGATCACAAACTTTAGTTGTTTTGACGAATAAATGCCCTGCATCAACTGGGTAAACTAACTCTTCTGTTAGCTTGCCTTTGTGCATATCCAGAGTGGCTTTTCGTTGATCATAAGGAACTGTAATTTCAGTTTCGTTAATTTTGATCTTTAATAATTGAGGATTGGGAAAATTAACCGGATCCTCGTTTACAATATCTCGAGAATTAACTTTGGTCGTTGTTTGATTGAAAATTCCGGCAACATATAAGCCAGGATAATGGTCAGCGTTATAACGACTCATCAACGGTGCACCTCGCCAACCGAGGTATCCATTACCTAAAGTTAACAAAGCTTCTTGACTGTAGGATTTAACACCTCTTGGCGTATCCCGATAAACTATTTGCCAATTTTCTGTCATAATGATCTCCTTATTTTACAGCATCTTTAAAGACGTTCTTCTGTTGAGCAGATTTAACTTTAGTTAAGTCAGCATCACTGAAGCCCCATAGGTAAACACAAACGAATGAGATAACAATTGTTACGACACTAGCGATAACGAAAGCCCAAATATTGTTAGGATTTGTCTTGGAGAAGAATGATGGGAAACCAATCAATGAACCTGTGAAACCAAACATATCGATCTTCATTAATCCGGCAAGGAAACCACCAACGGCACCACCAATATTAGACATCCAGAAAACACGTCCATATTTCAAATTGATACCATACATGGCAGGTTCAGTAACACCGGCATAACCTGATAGCGCTCCAGCTAATGATAAGCCTTTAACACTAGCATTCTTTGTCTTAGCCCAAACGGCTAAAGCACCTGTACCTTGAGCAATCATTGTAAAGTTGATCAAAGCATTCAAAACTGAATGACCAGTCATAGCGATATCGTTTGAAACAATAGGAACAACCATCCAATGCAAACCGAAAATTACTAAGACTTGATACAAACCACCAATTACTAATCCAGCAACAGCCTCATTAGCAGTTACTAACATGTTGATTAAGGCGGCTAATCCACTTGAAATTAGGGAAATAACAGGTCCCATGATAACTAGAACAGCAGCAGAAACAATAAATAGCGTAAATAATGGTTGGAAAATTGAACGTAAACTCAGTGGTAAAACTTTTTTAAGCCAATTACCAACTGGTCTTGCTAACCAAGCAGCAAAGATAATTGGGAAAATTGAATATGTGTACTGTGGAATATGAATAGGCATACCGAAGAATTCAGCGTTCATTGGAATCCCCAAGAAAGTAGACATACCCTTAGTTGGTGCTGCCCATAAAGCAGCAATAGTTGGGTGAACTAAAACACCAGCAATAGCAGCCACAACAATTGGATCAGAACGTAACTGTTTGGCAGCCGTATATCCAACTAAAATTGGTAAGAAATAAAAGGCTGAATCGCCCATAGCATTAATAATGATGTAAGTTGTTGATTTAGTATCAATTAAATTCAAATTAAATGTAAAGAGTGTTAAGAATCCTTTTAAAATACCAGAAGCAGCAAGCAATCCGATAATAGGAATCATTGAACCAGTAATAGTTCCAATTAATAATTGAAATCCTTTAGAAATCCAACCCCATAGATTTGTAGGTCTTTGTTGAGTTTCAGTTTGTTTGTTAGTTTCTTTGACCGCTGACTCGGTGGCCTCTTCGTCAGAAAAGTCCTCACCCAATTGGGCAATTACTTGATCATAAACATCAGTAACCGCTGGTCCAATGACAACTTGATATTGACCTAAACCGGCATTGTACAAAGCCCCAGCAACACCATCTAGGCTGGTAATCTTTTCTGTTTGAGCTTTCTTTTCATCTTTTAAATAAAATCTCAAACGTGAAATACAATGAATAACTTTATTAATATTTTCAGGTCCACCGACATAAGAAATAATCTGCGATGCTAACTCTGAATAATCTTTACTCTTTACCATTATTCTCAATCCCCCATATTACTAATATTTATTTTTGGTACTTAATGATGACGTCTGGCAAATTCAACACTACTAAATTTGTCTGCTCGATGTCTTGACTCGGTATATGATAAGATTCGGCTATCAGTGAGATGTGTTTCACTTCGCACAACGACCATTGGAACTGATGATGAAATTCCTAATTGATTGCAGTCCTCATACTCAGGATTTTCAATCGTTAAATGCTTAATAGCATAATCAATTGTTAATCCTAAATTATGTTCAAAGTAGTGAAACAATGAATTTTCAGCCTCTTCCGCAGGAATATCTTTGACAATATCTTCATTCACGTAATCATAATCTAAAATGGTTGGTATCCCATTAACGATTCTTTCTCGTACGATTAGTTGTGCGTAAATTTGGTCAGATCCAAAAAGTAAGTTTTCTGGCACTAAAACATGATCTTGAATTTTGATCACCTTATTTTTTGAATCCATACCGTTTTCTTTAACTATTTCTTTATAACTTTTTATTGATGAGACTGGGAATGAAAATCGCTTTGTGCTTAAAACTAAGCTTCCTTTGCCTCGTATGGTTTGAATATATCCCTCATCCGCTAGCAACTGCATTGACTTACGCACCGTTTCCCGGGATACGTGGTAACGCATTACCAATTGCTGATTGCTAGGAAGAAGTTCTCCTGATTGATATTTCTGTGTTTGAATACCACTTAATAAATCATGGTAGATTACCAAGTACTTTTTCATATGACCTCCAACGACCTAAGATTAGCATAAATAAAAAGCGCTTACATCAACGTTTTAACAGCCTTAACGGAAAAACCTAGACAAGTTGATTACAAACGCCGGAAGAATTACCAAACTAAAACTAGACAAGTTTTTTCATCTTTATTTATTCTTTTATGCCGATTGTATTTATTTAATATTTAAATCATAATTTTTTATTTATTTAATAGCAATTCTATTCAAAAAAAAGCAGGCCTAATCGCTCATCACAATTAAGTCTGCTTTTAATTTATATATATATTAGTCTATTTAATTTCTGTATAGCTATCACGAACAGTAAACAAAGAATCAATCGATTCATTCAATTCTGTCATTTTAATAGCGTCACCAACAAGGTCTGTTACAGAAAGAATTCTTAATTTATCAAACTTGCATTCATCAGGTACTACAATCGAGTCTGATACTAGAACTTGCATAAGATCTGAGGCCTCAAGTCTCTTAGCAGCATCTTTTGAAAAGATTGGGTGTGTAGCAACAGCTGAAATTGTTTTGGCACCGGCAACTTTAACAGCTTCGGCACTATTGATCATTCTTGTACCAGTATCGATCAAATCATCAACGATAACACATTGTTTACCGTCAACATCACCGATAATGTCAGGAACAACGTTACTATCTTCAGTTGATCTTTGATCAACGATAGCAATTTGTGAACCGAAGACTTCAGCCAAGGCACGAGCACGTTTAGTTGAGTTATGATCTGGAGCAACGAAGACAAAATCGTCAGGATTCTTGATCTTCTTTTCAAAATAGCTGGCAAAAATAGGCATAGCACGTAAATGATCAACAGGAATATCAAAGAATCCTTGAATTTGGTCAGCATGCATATCAAGGGCGATCACACGATCAACCTTGCCTAATTCCAACATGTTTGCAAACAACTTAGCAGAGATAGGTTCTCTTGAACGAGATTTTCTATCTGAACGAGTATATGCAAAGTAAGGCAATACACAATTAATGTTTTGTGCACTTGCACGTCTAAGAGCATCTACAGCAATCATCAATTCCATGAAATTATCATTTACAGGGTCTGAAACTGAATGAATAATGTAAACATCTTTTCCACGAATACTTTCATTAATTTGAATGTTAATTTCACCGTCACTGAAGTGTGAAACACTTGCATCCAATAATGGAATACCCATGTAGTCAGAAATTCTCTTAGCTAATGGCTTATTACCATTTAAAGAAAGTAAAGCAACGTTATCTAATGTACTATTAGACATATTTGTCCTCCAAAAAATTATATAAGTACTGGTCTACCAACAGGTTTACTCTCATCGGCAATCACCAAGCCCATGTCATTCTCTGACAATGATTTGTTTTTAGTTCTAACTCCCGATTGTGAAACTATTGTAAACTTATACTTTAATTTTACACTCAATTGTAGATAATTATCCAGTAAATATGAATCTATTTTTCCATTTAAATACAAATGATACTCCGGGTACTTTTTCATTACGTTTTCAACAATCTTTACATTATCCGGATTTTTTACTTGTGAAACGGTTAAAGCAATCGCTACCCTCTCAGCAAAGTTTCCCAAAAATTTATTTTTCTCATCAGGCTTTAACTGTGGCTTGCCAAAAATATTCTTTTTTATATAATCTTCAACGTTAGTCATATTAACCCTCCATATGTCATAGTATAGCTGAGAAAGTAATAATATAAAAGAATGATAATTGTTCCTTACCGCTCAAGTAAAATTGTATAATGTGAGTAAAGAAAGGATGTGTTACTTATGGATGAGATGGTATTTTTTAACCCCGGCGATGCCATTGCCAACTCTAAAGACTTTGGTGAGGCTGTCCGTGGAGCACAAATTTACAAAGCTAAAGATCCTTATGAATCATCCCTTATCGTTGCTGAGGATGTCAGCGATAAAAAATCTTTTGTTGTATACTTTGCAAAAGACGAAAAATCAGACGTTAAAGACTCTGATAAGAGTGTAGTTCCCTATCATTTGAAGAAAAAAATTTAATTATTAAAAAATGACTTGAATTTAAATAAATTCAAGTCATTTTTATTTTTCCAATTTTTCTTGAAGCCAGCTATCGAGAAAAGCTAATTGTGATCTGGTATGAAATCGATGTTGACCGTCTTTCATCACCGTTACATCAGCGTTGTGCTTTTTTACAAAGTCTTTCAACATTGATTCCGAGGTGTGATCATCATGTTCACCATAAAGGATTTCAGTTGGAACTTGCCAATCAATCGGATTATCTCGGACATACTGTAAAGTCTGCCAGGAGAAAATTTCTTGACCAATAATTATTTTGCCCTTATCCCTTAATTCAGTTTCAGTAATATTATTCTTCCTCAGTGAAGTTAATAAATACTGCTCCATATTTAATAATGGAGAGATGAATAAAGCCTTGGTTATCGTCATATCTTTCGTCAACATTGAAAAGTATGCTCCGATACTATTAGCCAATATCAAAACCTGATCATATTGCTGATTTATTTGATCATATGTATCTTTGATTTGCTTTTCCACAATCCAAGGCAAGTATTCTTTGTAATCAATCCCAACAATATCATAATCAGGGCAAATTCTTTTAAAACGTTCAACTTCAGCAGCACTGCCACCTTTCCCGTGAACATACAGGATAACTTTTTTCAAAATCTCAACTCCATTAAAGTGCAATATAATCTAGCAGTTTGAATAGAACATCTTGATTCTCAATTGGAACAGACATTTGTAAAATATCATCAGCTGTCTGATTCAAAACTGAACCTTCAATATATGGAAAATCATTTATCACCATCTCGCGGACATTATCTGCCTTTGGTTCAAAATGAAATTGTAAACCGATAATACGATGGTTCATTACGAAACCTTGATTCTTAACCTTATCACTGGAGAACAATAATTCAGCTCTATCGGGAACTTCAAACATTTCTTCATGCCAATGCAAGACGTTCATCTGTTCAGGTAAATCAGGAATTACTTGTGATTGCAAATATACTGGTGCCCAACCAACTTCTTTCGCTGGTGCCTTAGTAATATTGTAACCAAGTTGTTTGGCAATCTGTTGAGCCCCAAAACAAGCACCAAAAATTGGCTTATCTTGTTCAATCATTTTTACAATCAATTCACGCTCTTGTTTGATCCAAGGTAAGTCATCATTAGGACTCATTGGACCTCCTAAAATAATCAACATGTCAGTCTTATCAGCAGTTGGTAAGTAGCCAAACTGATATGGATGATAAATATACATCTCATGTCCATGTGCTTGTGACCAATCCTGAATCATTCCTGGACCTTCATTTGGAGTGTGTTGCAAAACATTTATTCGCATATAAATCCTTTCACTCAACGGCAATGTTTAATTGGGTATCGCCTGCAACTGCCCAAGATGAAAATATTATAGCATGGTATTCTTTCCTATTAATAAAAATGCATTTTATTTTCAAAATATAAATAGTGACATATTATGACAATCACCAATGTTATTCTTTATTTATCAACGATAGTTGAGGTTCTAAATAAATTACTTATAGGAGACATTAATATGAAAAACCCAAAATTTAATTCTATGGATAGTTGGGCAATTTGGGATATTCCAGATACTGATCTTACAAATAAAACGCCTGAAGAGCGTCAAAAATTTTTTGGAGATAACTACCGACCTAATCATTTTCCATCAGAGAAATTAACTAAGGATTTAGACGCAAAACTAGAATCTTTAAAATACGTTATTGCTGGAATGAATCCTGGTAATGCGGCTATTGACCAAGTGAACGAACCCTTTCTAAATTTTCATGGTGCTAAAAAGAGTGCCGATTATCGCTTAGCTGCCGCCCTTTATGGTACTGAAATTTGGGGATCATTTATGACTGATGTTTCTTCTACAATAGAGAGTAAAAGTAATAAAATAAAAATAACCCAAGACGACGTTGAAAAATTTGAAAAACATCTTGATGAATTGGGGATTTCTAAAGATGTTACTATAATTGCATTGGGTACAAAAACGTTTGCTGCCCTTAAAAAATTTGCTAATCGCGATGTTAAAAAAATCTACCATTACTCAAGATCAAATGGTTGGTGGAAAGCCGAAAAAGTTCACGGTCAGATCGAAGATATCCTAAATAAGTAAAAAATCGTTTGGAAATTATAAAACGCAACACAAAAGTTAGACAAATTCGAATATTGTTAAGCCATTAAGACATGTTCCTTGTATTCACAGGGAGTCATGTCTTTAATTATTTTCCAAAGATACGCCGGAGTCTTTGCTCAGAGTAAGAAAACCAATCAAAACAAAGAAAAGAATAATTATTCCCAAATACATATATGTCGGTCTATAACCTATTGTGTCATACATCCTGCCAATAGGTGTCGATACTCCGATAACTCCGATCTGGCTAAAAAATTGATACCCAATTAAATAAAGAATTGATGATAACCTTGATTCAAAATTAATATTTATATATGGTAGATTGTAAGATTAAATAGAATTCTACCCAGACGAAAAATTTGG
>NZ_AZES01000087.1 GCF_001434985.1 Companilactobacillus paralimentarius DSM 13238 = JCM 10415
TTACCAATCGAATAAGAGAGTTGCAACCCTTTTTTACAAAAAAGTTGTATTTTTTCAAAAAATATTTACTCGGTCAATTAAATCTCTTTAAACATTGATTATACCCACTTTCAAGCCAAACAAAAAGCGCTAGAAGACATTTTGCTGTCCTCTAACGCTTTTTTACTACTTACTTAATTCTGGTGCATCAGTTTGATACAAGTCAACCATCGACTTATTATCGTTCTGTTCGATTAAACTAGTACCCTTCTTCTTCTCTGCTGCCTTTAATTTCTTCAAAGCAGTACTCTTCTTATAGGAGTAATTTTTCTTATTAACAGTTTCAAATCCAGGTAGCTTGTGGAATCTTAAAAGATCCCCATTAATAACTCTATCAGATAGAGATAATTCTGTTGTTACCTTATTAGACAGTTTTTCTTTCTCAGTCTTCGAGATCTTCTTATCTACTTTACCAGTCTTAGTATTGTAGTAAGTACTTCCAACCTTTGTGACCGTTGGCGAAACAAAGTCACCATTTCTAAAGGCCACAACTTGTGAATGTTCACTTGATAACAAGTCACTACCAAATTGAATCATGTTCTTATTATCAACACCTAAAAGATTCAAGAGTGTTGGTAAAACATCAATTTCACCACCGTAGGTATGGTTAATACCACCCTTTAATCCATCCATGTGAATCATAAATGGAACACGTTGGTACTGAGCATTATTAAAATCATTAAATCCTTTAATACCTGTAAGTTTAGCCATAGCTTTTTTATGGTTATCAGAAATACCATAGTGGTCACCATAAAGAACAACCATACTCTTCTTATCTAAACCTGTAGCTTTTAACCAATCCATGAATTCACCAATAGACTCATCCAAGTATCTAGCCGTTTGAACATAACCGTCCACGGTCTTATCCCCGGTATCAGTCTTAGAAATACTTTGATTCTTCTTATCCAAAGTATATGGATAATGGTTTGTAACTGTAATCAACTTAGCATAGAAGGGTTGTGGCAATTGTTCAATATACTGTGTGGAATCTTTAAGGAAGATCTTATCTTTCATACCATAACCAACATTGTAACTCTTCTTTTGCTTATAGTAATTAGAACTAAAGAAGTAATCATAGCCCCATGACTTATAAGCATTATCACGATTCCAGAAACTTGGAACATCCCCATGGAATGAAGCTGTAGTATAACCATCTTGATCCAAGATTGCAGGCGCTGCTTGGAAAGTATTAGTTGTACCATCAGTAACCATAGCTGACCCTTCTGGTAAACCAAAGAGTGAATTTTCAAGCATCAATTCAGCATCAGCCGTCTTACCTTGTCCAACTTGATTAAAGAAATTATCAAAACTCAACGTATCATTTTCATGATAAATCTTATTAAGATTTGGCGTTACTTCTTCGCCATCCCACTTATAGTCAATCATGAATTGTTGCAAACTTTCCAAATGAATAATAAAGACGTTCTTACCCTTAGCAACACCTGAGTATTCAACATTAGGCTGAACATAATTATCCTTCATGTATTTTTCAATTGAATCAATATCGGAACTCTTTGCTTGTGACTTAACAGCATTCGTTTTTGTCGTCTTAACCAAATCATAGATGTTAAAAACATTAAGGCCTAGATACTTAACAATATAATTATTGTCGAAAGTTCTTGTTAATAACTGTGAACGATCACTTTCAGCCAAAGTCAAATTAGCACCAAACAGCAATACGGCTAATGAACTAATCAAAACTGGAATACGCCAATTAAGACGTTTGACATCCATTTTTATAACATGGAAAGCCAATAATAATATCAAGACAATAACATCAAGAAAAACCAGAAAATCAGTTGGTTTCAAAATCCCCATAATACTCTTACCAAGATTATTGGTTACAGAACCAGAGCCCTTGATAAGCACCATTGTTAGAAAATCTGAAAATTCACGATAGTACAGAATGTTTGAGAATAACCAAACTGAGTCCAAGAAATCAATAATCAGAAGAAAGATATACGACTTTCTTCCCTTCATGTATAAAGCAATTCCAAACAACAATAACATAATTGGAATTGGATTGATGATCATCAAAAATGTCTGAATTGATCCTTTTACACCTAAGTTAAACTTAGTCGTATAAGCATAGATCGTTTTCAGAGTATATAAAAACACAGCTAGAAGTACAAATCCTAGCCTAGTGTTTAAAAAATTGGAAATACCTTTAGTAATACGCTTCATTGTTTTCGCTCCATAGATTTATTAGCAACTTGTTGTTCAATTTTTGGTTTCTTTGAAACTGCGATAATCCCTAAGAACATCCCCAAATAATACGTAATAAATCTCCATAAAAACATACCTAAGATCAAACCTGACGAAGAAGGTATAAATCCAGCAAACAATGTTTTGAAACTGAATTCTGCCCCACCTGATCCACCAGGAATTGGAAAGATCGAGACAATCATAACAATCATAATATGCATAACTAATACATCGATTATATTTACGTGGTCACAATTCAAAGCCAATAAAACAAAATAAACCACAAAGTAGTATAGGAATAATTGCACGATTGTTAAAAGTGATGCTTTGACCACTTTTTTCTTCTCCTGCTTTAAAACCAAACTTTCTTTGTAAAAACTATCAATACTGTTTATAGCTGACTGTAAAATTCTATCACGTTTTTCTTCTTTTAGAAAAAATAAAACCGGTTTCAAAATAATTTGTACCATTTTTTTTGTAAAATCATAGTAATACATGATCATTAGCAAGAACGAAATCGTCACAACATGGATTACCATTCCAAAAACAATCAAAGTTGCTAATCCAGAAAAATGCTTAGCAACACTATTAAAACTTACTAACATGGCCACAATAAAATTAACTAACACCATTGCTTGGTAAATGACAAATTTCATCAATAAGACTGAACTTGCACGACCACCATCGATCTTTGACTGCATTAAACCAAGTAATTGTGCAGGTTGTCCACCCGAAGAAAAAGGCGTAATGGCATTAAAAAGTGCTTGGAGCAAAGGGATACGATACATCTCCCACCAGCCAAACTTACGATCTTCTTTTTTCTTTAATAACGTATGTAACACCATCGCCTCGACGCCATACGACAATAGAATTGATAAAAATGCCACTGCAAGCCAAAAATAATTTAAACTCTTAAACGTTGAAACTAAGGAGTTAAAGTTAATATTTCTAGCTTCCCACCAAAAGATACCAACTCCTAATCCCAACATCGCAAAAATTGCTGCTATATGTTTTCTACTCATTATTTATCCTGTTTAGCAATATTATATTGTTCTGTATAAAAGTCATACCAAATTTTACTCAAATTATCTTCTGAGTATTGGTTGGCAGCTTTTTTAGATTTTTTCTTGAAATCTTCCAAAATTGAACGATCTTGATTGGCATGATTAATAAAAGCATTCATATCTGAAAAACCATCAGCTTTTTGATAATAGCCATCAATGATAGCACGATATAATTCCAAATCTCTCAATAATACTGGTGCTCCACAACTGAAGGCTTCTAGAACTGACATTGGGAACAATTCATCGTATGAAGGTAACAAGAATAAATCACAAATATTATAATAGTTAACCAAATCATTACGATCAACTATTCCTGTGAAGGTCATGTTCTTAGGCGCATTATCAATCATATCTTTATAACGGTCATAACCATCGGTGATCTTACCAAATGAAAAACCACCCGCCCAAATGAACTGAATATCTGGGTTAACTTGTGCTAGTTTATAAAAATCATCGATTCCCTTACGTTCTTGAACTTGTCCATCACCAAAAACAACAAATTTATCTTCTGGAACACCAATCTTTTTACGGAAAGCGGCCTTTTCCTCAGCACTCTTCTCGTAAAAGTTATCGGTTGAAACGAAATTAGGGATATATTTGATCTTCTTACGATCCAAACCATGTGCTACCAACTTATCAATAAAAGTTGGATTAACAACCACGATCTGATCCATGCGCTTGTAAAAACTAATTACATAATTATAAAAAATACCACGTGCCGGTTGAGGTAATTTGATACTCCCCTCCAATGTTTCTGGAAGAAAATGTACGTATCCTATTTTGCGACCTCTTTTTTTAGAAAATGTAGATAAGTAGAACTGTGGGTCAATTGTATGATAATGGCTTAAATCACTACGATGGTAGTCATTTATCTTAATATCAAATTCATCACTAAAACGATCTTTTAGCAAATTAACCAATTCAATATAGGCACTACCTACACCTTGGCCTGCAACTTTATCTGCGGATGAAAACATATTTATTTTAATCATTAGAATACTCCTCTGGATCGATTGATGAATCTGAAAGTTTCTCTCTGACGAAGTAATCCTCAGCATGACGATAAAAATCAAGAATTGAGTTACCAAATCCATCTGATGAAATACCGTACAGTACCTTTTGGCGAGCCTCACGATCATCAAATGAGCTAGGGTGGTCGAGATACGTCTTAATCTTAGGTACTAACTGGTCATCTTGACTGAATGTTACACCAACTGAAGGATCAGTCAATAAGGCGTCAGTATAAGGCGCACTTCTTACTACTATTTTTAGACCTGAAGCGATTGCTTCAATATAAGTTAACCCTTGTGATTCCGTGTCACTAGAAGATACGAAAAGATTGGCCATATGATAGTATGGTGAAATTTCATCATGAGCTACTTCACCAGTAAAAATAACATTATCAGTAATCTTTAGATCCTTACTCATTTGAACTAACTCTTCCATATCGGGACCATCACCAACGATTACTAACATAATCTTAGGATTATATTTTAATAATTCTGGCATGGATTTGAGCATATGGTCAATTTTTTTCTCTAAAGCAATTCGACTAAGCATCAAAATAACTGGTGTATCTTCTGCTATACCCAATTTTTCACGTATTATTGAAGCATTAACTGGCTTTGTATACTCTGACAAATCAACCCCTGTTGGCACAATTGAAATCGGCGTTTTAATGCCATAACGATCCAAAGTCTCTTTCACTTGCTTACTTGGAGCGACCACGCCTGAAGCATTTTTCAAAAATAGCTTTGTCATTTGTTTAACATGATATGGTTTCAATAAATGACCATTTAGGACGTAATGCAAATAATCTTCATACATCGTGTGATACGTATGAACAAATGGAATCTTTAATTGTTTAGCAACGAATTTTCCTATCATACCTAAAGAAAACTCGGTCTGAGTATGAACAATATCGAGTTTCAATTCTTTAGCCAATTCGACTGCATGAAACATCCCCCGAATGGCAATTCTTCTATCAGTAAATGAAATAAAAGGCACACTAGTTAAACGAAAGATGTTTGGCTCAATTGTATTCTTAGGCACATTAGGATCGGTTGTCGTAAAAATATAAACAGAATGACCTTTTCTTTCTAAATCATTCTTCAATGTTTGAATTGATGTTGCTACCCCACTAACTTGAGGAAAGTACGTATCAGTAAAAATTCCGATGTTCATAAAATCACATCTCCTTGCAAACTCTATAAAGTAGATTATAACAAAAAAATGAGGGAAGAACTTCCCTCATCTCTGCCTTACTTTATTAATTTACTAAAACTTTTATTCTGCATCAAGAAATAGAAAATTACTGCACCAATGGCTACAACAACTAATTCGCCCAATCCGACCGTAACAAAGTTCAAAGCAAATGGTAATTTCAAGACAAAATGCAATTCCGCCCCAACGATCAAACCATTCACAACGGCACAAATTACAGGTACTAGCCACAAAAATTTTGTCTTAGCAGGAACTCTAGTAATTAAGTAACAAGCAATTGCCGTTGCTAATGTTCCTAAAACTAAGTCGTATGCCCCTAATGATGCACTAAAGATATTTGAGATAAAACATCCAATAATCAAAGACCAACTATATTTATGATTAAAAAATGGCAATAACATCAAGATCTCTGAAACTCGAAATTGGATTTGTCCATAGGAAAACGCTGAAATAACAGGTGCAATTGTCACTGCTACATAAAGCGCCGCCACCAAAGCCAATTGTGTGATATCTCTTACTTTTAAATTACTCAAAATAAAACCCTCCACTGTTTTAATTAATTCCGCAGGTTCATCAGTGTAAACTGCTCTTAATAGGTTATCTTATTTTTAACTTGGTATCAAGCTAATAAAAAAGACAAAACCACTTATTGGCTTTGTCTTAATAATTTAGTCTAATGTTCCACGTTTGCGTAATTGTTCATCAATAAGATCAAGTACTTTTTGACGATCTTCAGGATTTTCAACAAAATCATATTTGTCACCATCAATCTTCATCTTAGGACTGTAATCATAATCGTCATACCAACCATCATAACGACTAAGCAATTGATGATAATATTCTGGTAAAGTTGGATCTTGTTCTGGTTGTTCATATGAACGACCACGCTTTTCAATACGATGAATCATTGTGTCATATGAAATATCCAAGTGTACCAGTAAGTCAGGTGCTTTTTTAGCAGCGGCATATGGTAATTCTTGCATCATGTTGTCTAGAAGTTCATCGTAAACTTTTACTTCTTGAGGAGTAGCTCTTCCCATATCAGCATTCATGTGGAAGAATAATGAATCTTCGTAAATTGAACGGTCCAAAACATTATTATCTTGTACCATTGCTTTCTTAATTGAATCAAAACGTTTATTCAAAAAGTAAATCTGTAGTAAAAATGCATATTTTTTAGGGTCTTTATAAAACAATGGCAAAACCGGATTATTATCAACTTGTTCATAGAAAGCCTCAGTTCCTAAGTGTTCTGATAAAATAGTCGCCAATGAACTCTTTCCGGCTCCAATTGCGCCGCTCAATACGATCATCATTATTCTCCTCCGTAGCTTTTTAATTCTTTATTTGATTTGTTAATTTGCAAAAAAACAACATTCACTATGATACCACTTCAATTCTATATATTGTATACATTTTTGAAATTTCACCATATGTGGTATTTATCACAAGCAATAATCACCTTATTAATAACGTTTTTTAATAATAAAATATTATTTATCCCTAAGCCCTATCGTATTCCCTTTAATCATTCTATAATTGGACTGTACTAATTAAGAAAGGGGAAGAAACATGGGGAATAAATTACGAAATATTTTTACTGCTCTCATAGCTGGATTGACTGTTATAATTTTAGTTCTAACCTTTAATACCAATAATGTTAAAGCTGCAAACAATTATACTAATACAGATATGATTACAAGTGGTTCTATTAACAAACAAGATAAGATTTATAGCATGAGTAGTACCGTACCAATCACATATGAGTACGATACAACCGGTTATAAACTTGAAAATGGTGATACTTTGACTATTGACGTGCCAAGCCCTTTAGCCGTTACGCCAAATGATACTCCATTTAATGTTGTTGGTGACAATGGCGAAGTTATCGGTACTGCAATTTTAAACAGCAGTAACCAAATTGTTGTTACTTTCAACGAAAATGTTGAGGAACTTGAGAGCGTCAAGGGAACACTTTCTATCAACACTGGGGTCACTGTAGATCGTAACAAGGCTCAAGTTGGTTCAAACGATGTTGATTTTAATATCAAGGATGGAAATACTCAACAAAGCATTCTTCAAACTAAAGCAAGTGACAAAAACATCTCGAAAAAGGGTGTCTTTGGTACTGATGCCGAAGGTAATGAAATTGTTACTTGGACTATCCTTGCCAACCGTAACGAATTAAACTTCGGTACAATGAGCGCTCACGATACTATTACTGATCCTAATCTAGAATACGTATCTGGCTCCGTCGTCGTTCAAGAAGCCACTTGGAAAGATAAGGAAACTGGTACTTACAAACGTGGAGATACCGTTCCTTCAAGTAGTTATACTCTAAACGAATCTGGAAATGGATTTGATCTAACTATTCCAAATTCTGGAAAGCAAATGTACGCCATAACCTTCCAAACTAAAGTTACTGATCCAAGCAAAGTAACGGATGGAACAGTCTTTAGAAACGACGCTACAATGACAGGAAGAATTACTGGTAGCGGCAATGAAGCACAAGAAATTAATGAAACAGCTTCTGGAAAAGTTTCTGGTGGAACTAATTCTGGTAATGGTAGTGGTAACAAACTTGGTGCTGTCACATTAACCAAGTTCAATGAACAAGACAACACTACCCCATTAGCAGGTGCCGTCTATGATCTTTACAAAGTTGGTTCAGATACTCCTGTTCAAACTAATTTGACGACCGACGAAAATGGTCAAATCAAACTAACTAACCTTAGTGCTGGCGACTATTATTTCAAAGAAGTCACAGCCCCTACTGGTTACCAATTGAATGGAAATGAAATTCCATTTACTGTCACTGGACAAACTACAACTCCTGTTCAAGTAACTGGTGTTGACGAGCCCGAAAAAGAGGAATTAGGATCAATCGTTATCAAGAAAATTGATGCCGAAACTGGTTACAAATTAGCTGGTGCTGAATTCAATATTGTTAATGATAAAGGTGAAGTTGTTGGAACAATCACAACTGATCGTCTAGGCCTTGGTCATTTCTATAATTTACCAATTGGACACTATAAGTTAGTTGAAACTAAAGCTCCTGAGGGTTATCTCAAAGGTGAAGATGTCGAATTTGATATTAGTACAGATAATTTAACACCAAAGATGATTTCTGTTGAAAATGAAAAAGAAATTGTTGGCGAAGATAGCTATAGTGCAGTTCTTCAAAAATTTGATCGTGATGATTTAACAGTTGGTGTCCCTGGTGCTGAATATACTCTTTACGGTGATGATGGTATTGCTCTAGAAACTGCCGTAACAAATGAATTAGGAGTTATCAAGATTGATAATCTCAAACCTGGTAAGTATTATTTCTTAGAAACTAAAGCTCCTGAAGGTTATGATTTAAATCCTGATAAAATCCCATTTACTATCACTGAGAACTCTAACGAGACTGGTGTTGGTACATTAGAAACATCAGACCCTAAGACTGTCACAACTGAACCTGGTGATAATAACAATGGTAATGAAGGTAATACTTCTGAACCTGGCGACAACAATGGTAACGAAGGTAATACTCAAGAACCCGGCGATAGTAACAATGGTAACGAAGGTAATACTTCTAAACCTGATGAGAATGATAAAGATGACAACGACAATGGTTTAATCGTTGATCCTGAACATCCCAATACAGATAATGGCAACACTGATGAAGGTGGACTTATTACTAATCCTTTGAATCCTGATACTTCAAATAATGGAAATAGTTCTACTTCAGAATCTAATACTGACAAGCTTCCTCAAACTGGTACTGAATCTGGTTTACTAGCAAGTCTTCTAGGATTCGTTCTTCTAATTGGTATTGCTTATCTTAATCGTCGTCATGCTTAATTAATTGCATAAAAAATGGACTGAGAAAAAATTCTCAGTCCATTTTTTTATCTCAATATATTTTTAGAAAGCTCCACCACCGGAACCTCCTCCAAAACCACCAGAAGAGCCTCCTGAGAAACCTCCAGATCCACCTGAGATACTTGATGAGCCCCCTGCTGAAATTGCTCCTGTGAAAGCTGTTTGGAAGCCTGTATTACTGTTAAGAAAACTGCTACTACCAATATAGTAATATGCGATAGCCGAATTATTGACCACGTCAGCTCCAAAATTAACTTTTAAAGCCTTAATTACTTTGTCGGAGACACCGAAGATAACTGCATATGGCAAGAAACGTTCCCAAAGAATAATATCCCCAACCTCGGCCATTTTAATATCATCAATGTCCTCTAGCATTCGTTTAAAGGCTCTAATCTTGTTAACCTCTTCTTCACCTAAATCCGTATACGGTGTAATTTTCTTCTTTATAATCGCATACGGTATCCAAGCTACAAGGCCAATAACTACTAAAATTGCACTACTAAGTAAAACTTTACTACTGAGAATTAAAGAAATCATCAGCATGATACCTAAAACAATATCAACAGCAATGGTCGAAGATTTAAAACTGTCAACCAAATTCATATTGCTTAAGTCTAAATATTTTTCTCGACCTTTGGCTGCATCTTTAGCCCATTTATCAAACTTTTTAGTCATCTTATCATCATTACCACGAGCAAATTTGCGAATATCTTTCAAACAAACCGATTTACCATCACCAATTTTTTCAATTAAATATTTGAAAAACTCATTGGTTGGCGGAACCAAAGCCGTAATTTGATAGTCCTTACCAATCTTATCAATCTTCATACGACGATAGCCAACTTCATTCAATAAATCAGCCGTTAAAGAGTTGCTATTAGCCTTGGATTGACGATCCAAAATTACTTCGGTAAAACTAGGAATGAATTCCGGTTCATCAAAGAAATGATGCAAAGGTGTTGGTATTTGATGCTTCTGTCCTGGATTCTTGTGTAATTTAATAAATTGATAAAGGTAAATAATAACAATAACTACTCCGGCAATCGCCATCATTATCCAATAAAAATTTTTTTCTCGTTGTCGTCTAGCATTGGCTGCTTCAGCTTTTGACTTTTCGGCTGCTAGAATTCTCGCCTTAGCTTTCTTATTCACCACATTTTTATTATCAGCAGTTACAGTTGTGGGAAAAATAACATGACTTTCTACTGATTGATTGGCGGGCAACTCATCCAAAGTCATTACCACTTGACCATTTTTCTTGTCCACTTCTGTATGTCCCGCTAATGGTCCATGTGTCCAGGCTTGTAATTGTGTAATATTCTTCTCTGGAAAATTCAAGGTTAATTTGATGTTATTCAAATCGTTATCCCAACCATTACCAATAATTTTCCAATTTAGTTCAGCTGTATCTAAATAATTAGTGATCACTCCATAAAGTTGATATTTATAAGTATAAGTTACCATCTCTGAATCAACAGCATGATAAACTTTCATATCCATTGAATTATCGGTTCTAGTAACTTTAACAGTATCATTCTGATTTGAATCATTGTTAACTAGAGTCTTAGCTCCAGCCCCATTGTTATAAGTAACGACAGGGTCACTGGCACCCTTAATCCCCTTTAAATCCTGATTATAATAAACGCCATGATAATCACCTTGAAAATCATAAACAATCTTTTGTGTTAAATCAGCGTTACCATCTTTTTTGATATCGACAGTGACGTCATAATTTTTCACTGTGAATTTATCAGCTTTTACATCAGTGGTAGTTTGAAGTGCTAGAAAAATCGCTAAAAAAGCAAATAACAGCCCTACTAGTTTTTTCATTTGATCCCCCATTGAATCATTAATAGACTAATTTTATCATATTCTAACACTTTAAAAATTTGGGTAAAAAAAGGCTGTACGATAAATAGAGTTGATAGGCATTTTGCCATCAACTCTATTTTT
>NZ_AZES01000088.1 GCF_001434985.1 Companilactobacillus paralimentarius DSM 13238 = JCM 10415
GGACCGTAAGACAGGTTAAAAAGGTTAATGGGAAACAATATTTCTCTAATGATTATTACCCTGATACCGCTCAATTACGTTATGACACGCTGCGTAAGCAGTGTCATCGACCTTCTAAGTTTAATCGAGTTAAACAATTCCTAAGCTACTTTGTAGAACAGTTCAAACAGGGGTGGTCTCCAGATATAATCGCAGGTAGATCACGTGTCGATGGGTTATTCTTTAAAGATGAAATGGTATCAACTACCACTCTTTATAAGTACATCGATGAACAACGTTTAGAGATACGTAATATAGACTTAACCGACAAAATGAATAGATCTACCAAGCTACACGTTTCGAAGAAACATAAGCGTCTATTGGGTAGAAGTATCGAGGAACGTCCTGAGAGCGTTGACTTGCGAGAAGATTTTGGTGACTTTGAAATTGATACTATCGTTGGTAAGAGAAATGGTCACGAGAGCGTAGTCTTAACACTTATTGA
>NZ_AZES01000007.1 GCF_001434985.1 Companilactobacillus paralimentarius DSM 13238 = JCM 10415
TTTTTATTTTGTCATTTTTCTAAAGTGGCTAACTTGATTATAAAATTCGCCAAAATAAATTATTCATTATTTTTTTACTATTATTAATAATAAGAGTTGCCTTGCTTAAGAATAAAAATCTTAATTTGTTGATTATAGCTTTATCTGTAGTATTTGCTGGACGTTGCTGGTTAATAAAACCGCCAGTGACTGTGCCACAAATTCAGAACGGAATAGTAGCACCAGATTCAATTGCAGTTAATGGAGATTTATTGACGGGAGAATTACAAGCTGATCGAGAGACAGTAAAGTTTGTTTATCAAATAAAAACACAACGTGAACAACAGTATTGGAAAAAATTAGATCACATGGTTCAGGCAAAATTGGAAGTTAAGAAAATAGAGCCAATAGCTCAGCCACGTAATCCTGGTGAATTTAACTATGCTAAGTATTTAACTAAACAGAATATTTATTATCAGGTAGAAATTACGAAGTTTAAAAAGCTTATAGAATACCAACCACGAAATTTTAAGGATAGAATAAATATTTTACGAATTCATATCATTAAATATTTAGCACAATTACCAAAATGGCTAAGAATACATGCTCAGAGTTTGATAGTTGGTTACACTGATTCCTCAGATAAAGATTTTTTAAAGATTTTGAGTTCTTTGGGAATTATTCACCTTTTTAGCTTATCAGGCCTACACGTGTTAATAATTCTGACCCTAATTAGAAAATTAACATCTTTTTTTAAGATTCCTCTAGAACTAGTTGATACGTTAATGCTATTTTTGTTGCCAAGCTACGGTATTTTAGTTGGTTCGAAAAGTGGTATTTGGCGAGCAGTTGTTTTGGCAATGGTTGGAATCATATTTAAAAAATTTGATTGGTCATTGAGTAGTCTTGATGTATTTAGTGTGACATTGTTGATATGCATGTTCGTTGATCCACGGGCTATAACAACTATGGGAGGTCAACTTAGTTTTCTGTTAGCTTTTGCTATTATGTACTTGTATAAAAACACTAAATTCATTTGGATGACATTAAAAATGAACTTGGTCAGTCTACCAGTAATTTGTTTTTATGTTTATCAGTTTAACTGGTTGACCTTATTGATCAATCTGATTTTTATTCCTCTATTCACTTACGTGATATTACCTCTAACCTTTGTTTCGGCGCTATCAGTTAATTTAAAAATTTGGAATAATATAAATAATTTATTTGGAAGTATGTATAGTCTTCTAGATTATTTTTCTAGTAATACCAAGTTTATGTTGGTGACGGGTAAGCTAGATACTTTAACAGTTGTTCTATTGGTGATAATAAGTATCTTTTATGTTGAAAGTAAAAATATTCTTAATAAGTATTTATATCAATATTTAATCATTTTTATTTTTGGTGTAACAATCAATAAATTTCCTTTGAGTGGATCAGTAAATATAATTGATGTAGGTCAAGGAGATAGTATTTTAGTAACAACACCGTTAATAAGAAAAACTTTTCTTATCGATACAGCGGGCAAATTAAAATTTATGACTAATCCTTGGGCTAAAAGAGACAGTAGCAATCAAGTCGAACATAGTACGATTCCTTTTTTGAAATCGCAAGGTATTTCAAAAATCGATAAACTCTTTTTATCACATAAGGATGTTGATCATATTGGAAATTTAGAAATTTTATTGAATAAATTTCCTGTTAAACAAGTTAATTTTGGGATTGGCTTGGATCAGAACTTGCGAATTCAAAAAGTTATTCAGGATCATCCGGAAATTGAATTCAAAAGTCGTCGTCAAGGGGATGTTATAAAGACCGGTTTCATAAATTGGCAAGTTCTTTGGCCAAAGGCGAAAGGAAAGGGAGAGAATAGTGATTCTCTTACTTTATTAGCGCAGATTAAAGATAAAAAATGGCTTTTTACAGGGGACTTAGATATTCCTTCGGAACAAAAAATATTGAAGGATTATCAATTCAAAATTGATTATTTAAAACTAGGTCATCATGGATCAAAAACGGCAACTGGGGATGAATTGTTGGAAAAAACACAACCTAAATTAGGTTTGATCTCGGCTGGAGTTAATAATCGCTACGGACATCCCAATCATGAGACTCTGCAACGACTGGAAAATCATCATGTAAAATATTTAAATACGGCTGATTATGGTATGATATCTTGGTATTACGATTTTTTCGGTAATAGAGAAAAGATAACAACTTTTTTAAAGGGTGACTCGTTTGAAAATAGCAGAATTAAAAAGTAATTTAAAACAAGGTAATTTGGGCAATGTCTATTTGATTACCGGTGCAGAACAAGTTTTTATTAAGGACATTCAAAAATCATTTAAAGATATCATGTCGCCTGAAGAACGAGATATGAATTTTTCTAGTTTTGATTTGGAAGAGACACCTTTAGATGATGTTATTAATGAGGCTATCTCTGCACCATTTTTTGGTGAACGAAGATTAGTTTTCGCTCAAAACCCTTATTTTTTAACGGCAGAACGAGCTAAGAATGCTGTTGAACAAAATACAGATTTACTATTGAGGTATATTCAAAATCCTACACCTTCAACAATCATGGTGATCTTTGCCTCATACGATAAATTGGATGCTCGAAAAAAGATCGTTAAACAGTTAAAGAAGATAGCAACGGTGGTTGATGCTGGTCAAATGGAAGGGCCAGTTCTAACTAGAACGATTCAAAATGATTTAAAAGCTGACGGTTATCAAATAGATGGGGAAGCTTTGGATTTATTAATAAACAAGACTAAGAGTAATTACTCTTTAATAACGAATCAATTGGTTAAATTAAAGATGTATGCATTACAATCAAAGAAGATTGATAAACAGGCAGTGGAAGAATTGGTACCACAGTCATTGGAAGACAATGTTTTTGATTTGATGAATCAAATCTTGAGCAAAAATATTTATCAGGCTGAAGAACTTTACCACCAATTCTTGTTACAAAAAATTGATCCGATACTCTTGATTGCTATATTGATGTCCCAATTGCGTCTTTTGATTCAAGTTAAGGTACTAACTGAAAGAGGCTTAACAGAAGCTACGATTTCTAAAAACCTTAAATTACATCCTTATCGAGTAAAATTGTCACATAGACAATCTAAAAAATTGATTATGAAACAATTAGTAATTATGTATCAGGATTTGGTGAATCTAGACTATCAAATTAAATCAGGACAAGGAGACAAGGAATTACTGTTTGATTTGTTTATAGCTAAATTTGCATAGCAAAAAGGAGTTCAGAATAATATCTGAACTCCTTTTTTAAAAGAAATAAAAAAGCAACCAATAATAGGTCGCTTAGATTAATTCAATTTAGCAAGTCTTGACTTATCGCGAGCAGCTTTGTTAGCCTTGATTAGACCCTTAGCTTTAGCCATGTCAATAGCACGAACTGCTGTTCTAAACATATCTTCTTTGTTGTCAGTGTTGTTAGCAGCTGAAGTTTCAAAGTTTTTGATAGCTGAACGCATAGCGCTCTTTTGTGAAGCATTGCGAAGAGTTGCACTTTGTGCAGTCTTTACACGTTTCATAGCTGATTTAATTTGTGGCATCAATTTCACCTCCGATTACCTAGTAAGCTTAAAACTCAATACATAGAATTATACATAATTAGCTTTGGCAATGCAATGAAATGTCGATTTTTTTTACACTATTGCAATATTACTCATTATGTAGTAAATTAGTTAGTTGTGTTAACCATGCTCTGTTTGACGAATCACCAACGCAGACATAGTTTGGCTAAATATATAAGGAAAAGGTGAATGAAATGGCTATTTCAAAACAAAAGAAAAATGAAATTATCAAGCAATACGCACGTAAAGATGGAGACACTGGTTCTCCAGAAGTACAAATTGCTGTTTTAACTTATGATATTAATTCTCTAAATGATCACTTAAAAGTTAACAAGAAAGACCACCACTCATATGTTGGTCTATTGAAGAAGATTGGTCACCGTCGTAATCTATTGGCATACTTACGTAACAAGGATGTTCAACGTTACCATGATTTGATCAAATCATTAGGTCTACGTCGTTAATATCAATTTGAGAAGTTTCCCATTTGGGAGGCTTCTTTTTTTTCGCTTTTTTTTATATATCGTCTCGCGTATGGTAGAATAACAAACAGGTATAGCTTAAATAGTCTTAAAAGACTTAAAAATCACAATAGGATATTATGATCTATGCTATTTTAATGAAATGAGAGATGAAAATGAGCAAAAAAATTAAAATAATTTTGTTAAGTGGCGTACGTGAAAATGGAAAAAATATGTACGCGGTAGAAGTAAATGACGAGATCTATATTTTGGATATTGGTTTGCAATATCCTGATAATGATCTTTATGGAATTGACGTTGTCGTACCAGATATGACTTACATCAAGAAGAATATTGATAAAGTGGTGGGTATTTTCCTATCACATGGTCATGCAGACGCAATCGGAGCTTTGCCATACCTAATCAGTGATTACGACATTCCTGTATTCGGTTCAGAAATGACGATTGAATTAGCCAAGATTGTTTGTTCAAATGACAGCCGTAGCAAGAAATTCTCAGACTTCCACGTTATCGATGAAAACACAGCTATTGATTTTGAGCAGGCTTCAGTTTCATTCTTTAAAATGACTCACTCAATTCCTGGTTCCTTAGGAACAGTTATTAAGACTGAAGAAGGCCAAATCGTTTATACCGGTGACTTTAAGTTTGATCAAGCTGCTGTACCGGTTTATAAGACTGATTATGGTCGCATTGCTAAAATTGGTAGTGAACGTGTTTTAGCTTTATTGAGTGATTCTGCTAATGCTGAATCCCCTTATGAGAATTCTAACGAACGTGATATCTATGAATATATTTTGGATACATTCAGTTACCATAATGGTCGTATTATTGTGGCTCAAGTGGCCTCAAATATTCAAAGAATGCAACAAGTTTTGGATGCTGCTGACAAGACAGGAAGAAGAGTTTTCCTATCAGGAACAGATGCTGAGAAAATTGTTAAGACAGCCATGAGCTTAGGTTATTTGAAGATTAGTAATAAAGAACTGATCTTAAAACCTAAGGAATTAAAGGGCTTTGACAATAATAAATTGGTGGTTGTTGAAACTGGCAAGATGGGTGAACCGGTCAAGGTTCTTCGTAAAATGGCTAATCCAGCCGCTAAGACAAAGTTTCAAATTGAAGAGGGAGATTTAGTATTTATTGCTACGACTCCTTCACATGCTATGGACACAACTGTTGCCAAAGCTAGAGATGCTATTTATCGAACAGGTGCTGAAGTTAAAGCTTTGAGTGATGATAAACATTCATCAGGTCATGCCAATAAGAGTGACCTACAATTGATGATTAACCTCTTGAACCCAGAGAATGTTATTCCTATTCAAGGGGAATATCGTCTTTTGGATGCCCATGCAAGAATTGCGCATGAAACAGGTATTCCTTATCAAAATATTTTCCTTACTAAAAAGGGAGATGTCTTGAATTACGAAAATGGTCAATTCTATCAAGCTAAAGCTGTTGATGCCGGAGATACCATGATTGATGGAAAAGGCGTTGGCGATATTGGAAGTATTGTTCTACGTGACCGTGAATTATTAGCTGAGGACGGTGTTTTCATTGCGGTAGCTACAATAGACCGTAAAAAGAAGAAAGTTGTTGCTAAGCCTAAAATTACGGCTCGTGGATTCGTTTATATGCGTGCCAGCCGTGATCTTTTGAGCGAAAGTTCAGATATCATTGTTAAAACGATTGTAGACTATATGCAAAACAGCAAAGATTTTGATTGGTCTGATTTGAAGCAAGATGTTCGCGACAAGTTAAATCACTTCTTGTATGAACAAACTAATCGTCATCCGGTAATCCTTCCTGTAATTATGGAAGTAAACCAGAATAGACATAGAAAAGCCAAAAAATAAACTGATTTAATTAGTTAGATATTGTTGAGGTATTGTATGGACGACTCAGATAATCTAAAAAAAATTATTGATCAGGCGGAAGAGGCCTTTGAACAAGGCGTTTGGTCTGAAGCAGTAGATTTATATACGCAGGCATATGCAATGCAGCAGTCATTCTCAATTAACAGGGGGTTGGCTGCTTCTTTGTTGAATCAAAAAAGGCCTGGTGACGCTGAAGCTGTAATCTTAGATTATTTTAATTATTACCTCAGTGAACCGGAAACGGCTGAATTAGCTTTAGATATTATTCTAGAAAATAATGACTTTCTATTAGCTAATCAAATGTTAAATTTTTATGACATAGAGACATTGCCACATATCAAGCCAGAATTTGTGGAGGATATAACGAAACGAATAAAAGTTGCTGAAGATCGTCATGAACGTTCTTTTAAACCAGAGAAGAATCAATTGTCAAAAAGACTATATTCTATCGTTACAGAATCAACTCCGAAACAAATTCAGTTGTTAAGAAGTTTGCGACAATTTAACAAGGATGATTATGTGAAAAATGCAAAAATTTTATTAGTTAATCCCTTGCTACATCCGCTTTTGAAGAGTGAAGCATTAGAGAATTTATTAAAGCTTGGAGTTGACGAAACTGTAGATATTTCATTCTACGGTGAAAATAAAACTTGCAATCCGAGTGACTTAATGCCTATTATGTCAACTGATGTCTATTTGAAAATGTGCGACGAATTAGAAAAATTATTAACTGACGAAAATGATTCTCAACTCGAAAACTTTAAAGGTGAGTTGTCACTATATGCTGCATTTGTCTATCCGTTTGGGGATGAAATAATAAAAAGTCCAAGACTCTGGACAAAAGCCATGCTTTTAAGGTATCGTTTAGTTGATGAATCACAAATAAGTGATAATCAGGGGTTGAAGGAAGTAAATAATTGGCTGAAAAGGTTCGATGAACTAATAAATGCCTTCCAAGAGTGAAAAAAAACAACTTTTTTCGCTTTGAGTATTTACAATTTCGTTTACTCCCCGTATAATCCAAAGAGTATATTTTTAGTCGGTGATTTGCTTTGAATTACTTTGCTTTCACCTCTGAAAGTAGTATAATTTTTCAGTAAAGAGTCGTCTAAAGAACATTTTCTTTGGATCAATCTTATGAAATGAAATTTTAGGAGGATTCTTTGTAATGGCAGAAAAAGAACATTATGAGAGAACAAAGCCCCATGTAAATATTGGGACAATTGGTCACGTTGACCACGGTAAGACTACTTTAACAGCTGCAATCACTAAGGTATTGGCTGACAAAGGTTTAGCTAAGGCTGAAGATTATGCTGATATCGATAAGGCCCCAGAAGAAAAGGAACGTGGGATTACTATCAACACAGCCCATGTTGAATACGAAACTGAAAAGCGTCACTATGCACATATCGATGCTCCAGGACACGCTGATTACGTTAAGAATATGATCACTGGTGCTGCACAAATGGATGGTGCTATCCTTGTTGTTGCTGCAACTGATGGTCCTATGCCACAAACTCGTGAACATATCTTGCTTGCTAGACAAGTTGGTGTTGAATACATCGTTGTCTTCTTGAACAAGACTGATCTTGTTGACGATCCAGAACTAGTTGATCTAGTTGAGATGGAAGTTCGTGAACTTCTATCAGAATACGATTTCCCAGGGGATGACATTCCTGTTATCCGTGGTTCAGCTTTGAAGGCTCTTGAAGGTGACCCAGAAGAAATCAAACACGTTGAAGAATTACTTGATGTTGTTGATGAATACATCCCAACACCAGAACGTGATAATACAAAACCATTTATGATGCCTGTTGAAGATGTCTTCACTATCACTGGTCGTGGTACTGTTGCATCTGGTCGTATCGATCGTGGTGAAATTAAGATTGGTGACGAAGTTGAAATCGTTGGTTTGAAGCCAGAAGTATTGAAGTCAACTGTTACTGGTCTAGAAATGTTCCGTAAGACACTTGATTTAGGTGAAGCCGGAGATAACGTTGGTATTTTACTACGTGGTATTAACCGTGATCAAATCGAACGTGGACAAGTTCTTGCTAAGCCAGGTTCAATCCAAACTCACAACAAGTTCAAGGGTGAAGTTTATATCATGAGTAAAGAAGAAGGTGGACGTCATACTCCATTCTTCTCAAACTACCGTCCACAATTCTACTTCCATACAACTGATGTTACTGGTGTTATTGAACTACCAGATGGTGTAGAAATGGTTATGCCTGGTGACCAAGTTACTTTCGAAGTTGACTTGATTGCTCCAGTTGCTATTGAAAATGGTACAAGATTTACTGTTCGTGAAGGTGGCCGTACTGTTGGTGCCGGAGTTGTTACAGAAATCTTAGACTAATTTCTAAGTGGTAATGATAATTAAAAAAGAGTTGGTTAATCCAGCTCTTTTTTTTATGGCTATTTTTTATGACTAAGATATTTAAAAATCGTAAAAAGTGTCATATAATATACAAATGATGTCTTAAAAAACCTATTAAATAACGTCAAATGTTTACAATATCACCATTTTAGGGTAATATTACAAAGTATGAGATCGTTGAAATACCGGAGGGATAATATAAATGTCTGCTAAGGCTAAATTTACAAAAAAAGAAAACAATACTGGTGAATTAAAATTTGAAATTGACCAAGATACAATTAAAAAAGGTTTAGATACTGCTTTTAATCGTGTTAAGAAGAGCTTAAATGTTCCTGGATTCAGAAAAGGAAGAGTTCCTCGCCAAATCTTTAACCGTATGTACGGTGAAGAAGCATTGTACGAAGATGCATTGAACGCTGTTCTACCAGATGCATACCAAAGTGCTGTTGATGAAACTAAGGTAGAACCTGTTGACCAACCACAAATCAGTGTTGAATCAATGGAAAAAGACAAGCCATGGGCTATTACTGCAACTATTACAGTTAAACCAGATGTTGAACTTGGTGAATACAAGGGCATCGAAGTTAAGAAACAAAAACGTAATGTTATGAAGGCTGATGTTGAGGATCGTCTAAAAGATCTTCAAAAACAACAAGCTGAACTTGTTCTTAAAGACGGTAAGGCTGAAAAGGGCGACACAGTTATTATTGACTATGTTGGTTCTGTTGATGGTAAAGAATTCGATGGTGGTAGCGCACAAAACTACTCACTTGAATTAGGTTCAGGTTCATTCATTCCTGGATTTGAAGATGCATTGATTGGTCATGCTGCTGATGAAGATGTTGACGTAAATGTTACATTCCCAGAAGATTACCAAGCTAAAGAACTTGCTGGTAAAAAGGCAATCTTCAAGACAAAGATCCATGAAGTTAAATCAAAAGAATTACCTAAGTTAGATGATGACTTTGCTAAGGATGTTGATGAAGACGTTGATACACTTGAAGAATTGAAGACAAAACTTCATGATGAAATCAAGGATCAAAAGAAAGAAACTGCTGAAGAAAACATTCAAGAAGAAGCAATTGCTGGAGCAGTTAAGAATGCCAAAATCGATGACATTCCACAAGCTATGATTGATACAGAAGTTGACAATCAATTGAACCAATATTTGGCTAACCTACGTCGTCAAGGTATCGATCCTAAGTTGTACTATCAAATGACAGGTACAAATGAAGAAAGCTTGAAGAAACAATTTGCTAAGGATGCTGAAGAACGTGTAAAGACTGACTTAGTTATCGAAGCAATTGTAGCTAAAGAAAACATCAAGCCAACAGAAGACGAAATTAAGAGTGAAGTTAAGTCACTAGCAGATGAATACAAGATGGAAGAATCCGCTGTAAGAAATGCACTTAGTGATGAAATGCTTGCTCATGATATCGGCGCTAAGAAGGCCATCGAATTGATCGTTGACTCAGCTGTTGAAAAATAATGTTTTTGTGAACTAAGATAGGGGAAGCCACTGGGCTTCCTTTTTTTGTAAAAACAATGGCTTCAAACTAATTACTTTACTCAAAGTTATTACAATGCTAGACTTTCAAAGTAATTGGAACTATTGAAGGAGAATAACTATGTTTGATAGTACAGAAAATACTGGCACAATTAGCTGTTCGTTCTGTGGTAAAACGCAAGATCAAGTTAAGAAAATTGTTGCTGGACCAGGTGTGTACATTTGTAATGAATGTATCGATTTATGTAAAGAAATCATTGATGAAGAATTAAATGATTCAACTCCAATGGATCTTGAAAACATTCCAACACCTGTAGAAATCAAAAAGATTCTTGATGAATATGTAATTGGACAAACTGATGCGAAGAGGGCATTATCAGTTGCCGTTTATAATCATTACAAGAGAATTAATAAAATGGAACACCTTAAAGATGGTGAAACAGAGTTACAAAAGAGTAATATTGCTTTAATCGGACCTACCGGCTCCGGTAAAACATTCTTGGCTCAAACTTTGGCTCGTATTTTGAAGGTACCATTTGCAATTGCAGATGCTACAACATTAACTGAAGCTGGTTATGTTGGTGAAGATGTTGAGAACATTCTTTTGAAACTTTTGCAAAATGCTGACTTCGATGTAGATAAGGCCGAACATGGTATTGTTTATATTGATGAAATCGATAAGATTGCTAAGAAGAGCGAGAATGTTTCCATCACTCGTGATGTGTCTGGTGAAGGTGTTCAACAAGCACTTCTAAAAATTCTTGAAGGAACAATTGCTAGCGTGCCACCACAAGGTGGTAGAAAGCATCCTCAACAAGAGTTAATTCAAATCGATACAACTAATATTCTCTTTATTGTTGGTGGTGCCTTTGATGGTATCGAACAAATCGTTAAGAATCGTTTAGGCGATAAGACAATAGGCTTTGGCGCTGAACAACAAGCAACAATTGCTGAAGAGAAGAGTTTGATGCAACAAATTATCCCTGAAGATTTGATGAAATTTGGTATTATTCCTGAGTTTATCGGTCGTATTCCAATCGTAACAGCACTTGAGAAGCTTACAGAGAGTGATTTGGTTGATATCCTAACAAAGCCAAAGAATGCTCTTATTAAGCAATACAAGGAACTATTAAGCTTGGATGGGGTCAACCTGATCTTTACTGATGGTGCTTTGAAGGAAATTGCTAAGATGTCAATTGAAAGAAATACTGGTGCCCGTGGTTTGAGATCCATTGTTGAAGAAACAATGCTCGATACTATGTTTGATATTCCGGGTCGTGATGACGTTGAAAGTGTCAAAGTAACTAAAGAAGCAGTTAGAAAAGTTAAAGAACCAGAATTGATTCTTAAAAATGGAGAAGTTGCCTAGTGGGCAGCTTTTTTTGTTTATGGTAAAATTACTTCATTGAGGTGAATTATGCAGGTAAATAATGTGTCAATGAATTTGAGTGCTGTAAGCTCAAAACAATATCCAAGTGAAGGTTATCCAGAAATAGCCTTATTAGGCCGCTCTAACGTCGGAAAGTCTTCTTTGATAAATACTCTTATCAATCGTAAAAGCTTTGCTAGAACGTCTAGTACGCCAGGTAAAACGCAAACTCTTAACTTCTATAATATTGAAGATCAACTGTATCTTGTCGATGTCCCAGGATATGGATTTGCTAAGGTCTCCAAAAAACAACGTGAAGAGTTCGGAGTGATGATTGAAGAATATTTAACTACTCGTGATGTTTTGAAAGGGGTAGTCATTTTAGTTGATGGTCGTCATCAACCAAGTGAAGATGATATTTCAATGTATCAATTTGTTAGTTATTATCATATTCCTACGTTAATCGTGGCTACGAAGATGGACAAGGTTAAGGGAAATCAGTGGAATAAGACTATTAGTCAAGTTAAAAAAGCAATGCAGATCAATCAAACCGATGGTCTACAATTATTTAGTTCTGATACCAAGTATGGTAAAGAAGAAGTTTGGGACTGGATTGAAAAACATATGTAACAAAAATAGAGATAGTAATCATGACTTGATTATTATGGCTGTTCGTCAAATCAAGTTGATGGCGGTTCAAGTTAACAGTTAGACCATAAA
>NZ_AZES01000089.1 GCF_001434985.1 Companilactobacillus paralimentarius DSM 13238 = JCM 10415
AGGTATTCATTTACTAATTTAGCTTTGAAATCTGAAGAGTATTTGGTCATAAAAAAGTGCTCCTAAAGTTGTTAGATTATGTCTAACAATTTTAGGGCACTTCATCAGAATGAAAGTTCTGGTTAGTACCTTTTTTGTCTTAAATATTGTTGATCGAAAGTTGTTTACTTTGAGATTTAACGAAATTAACGAAACTAGCAATAGCCGGTTGATTTTCAGTCCTTTTCAGAGTTGCCATGTAAAGGATTCGTTGTTCATTAGGAAATGAAATTGGAATTACTTTGACGGGCATGGTTTGCATGATTGACATGTTAGGGACGATAGCAATACCGAATCCATTGGCAACTAAACCAGCAATGGCCTGATCTTCTTCCACAGAATAGGCACTGATAGGATGACCACCAACCTCACTAAAAAGTTTGTTCATAATGGAATGAAGTCCACTATTTTCTGAAAATGTAACTTGAGGATAATTTAGCGTTTCTGCCAAATTCACACTAGAATGGTTGGCTAAGGCATGATCAATTGGGGTTATGCATACCATTGTTTGTTCAGCGACAGGAAAGAAATTTAAGTCGGGATAATTATCTAAACGAGAACAGAAGGCCACATCATATTTTTTTGCACGTAAACCATTGAGGATATCTGGTGAAAGCCCCGTATCTGTGTTGAATTGAAAATCGACAGTAGGATTCTCGGTAGACTTTAGAAAGCGTTGTGCCATGTCGGGTAACCATTTAATACTCAAAGTACGTAATGATGCCAAACGAATGATTGTTTTTTCTTCATTGAGGCTCTTAGCTTCAGCAATACTTTTGTCTAATGAAATTAGGGATGTGGAAACACTGTTAGCAAATAATCTTCCTTCCGGAGTAAGAGTTACACGTCGTCCATTCCGTTGGAATAAAGTTAGATCGAGTTCTTTTTCTAATGAATGCATAGCTTTGGTCAAACTCGGTTGTGTAATATGTAACATTTTTGCCGTTTGCGTATAATTTTCAGTTCGAGATAAAGCTACAAAATAACGTAGATGATCTAAATTCATAATAAAATATCCCCTTTAAAAGTGAAATCTAGTTAGTTTTGAAATCGCTTTATACAGCCAATATAGCAGAATCTATAACTTTTGGCTATAGATGACTACGATAAAGAGTAATTGGACGATATTTAAAAAAACGGTTACATTGAACTCGTAAATAAATATGTGAATTAAAGAACATGCATGCTAAATCCACAAACTTTTGGAGGAGTTAATTATGACAAAGACACATCCTATTACAGTTAGTTCTTGGACATTAGGTGATAAATGCAGCTTTGAGGATCGTTGTAAAGCCGCTAGTGAAGCAGGTTATGATGGAATTGGACTTCGTGCCGAAACTTATGTTGATGCTTTAAATGAAGGCCTAACTGATCAGGACATTCTCGATATTCTTGCTAAATATAATATTAGATGTACCGAAGTTGAATATATCGTTCAATGGTGTGAAGAACCAAGAACGTATGAACAAAAATATAAGGAACAGATGTGTTTCCATATGTGTGAATTGTTCGGTGTAAAGCATATTAATACTGGATTGATGGAAGATTATCCGATCGACTACACAGCTAAGAAACTTCAAGAATTGGCAGCTAGAGCAGGCAAGTGGATCATCGCACTAGAGCCAATGCCATACAGTGGATTGCCTAACTTGGATAAGACTTGGAAAATTATGCAAAAAGCTAATTGTGACAATGTTTATATGCTTTTGGATATGTGGCACTGGGTCAGAGCCGATCAACCATATGATATATTGACAAAGGAACAAGCAAAACGTGTTATTTCTATCCAATTGGATGATGCATATACAAGACCATATGCCAAATCAATTTTACGTGATGAATCAATGCACGATCGTTTAGCTCCTGGTACTGGGGACTTGGATACAGCGGGATTCGTTAAGATGATCAAAGATGCCGGAGTCGATCCAAAAGTTATCGGTGTAGAAGTGATTTCCGATGCATATATGGCTAAAGGAATCGATTACGTAGCTGATTATACATATAAGAACACAGTTAAGGTTATGGAAGAGGCATGGCCTGAAATTTTGAAGGAAACAGTTACAGCTTAATTAGCAATTGGGAGGTACAAGAATATGAGTGATACATGGTTAGAATTAGAAGGAAAAGTCGTTGTAATTACAGGCGCTGTCGGCGGAATGGGAACAAAGTTCTCTAATGATTTCGCTGAACAGGGAGCCAATATTGTTTTGGTCGACTTATTAAAGGATAAAACAGAAGCCTTAGCTAAAGAAATCTCTGATAAATATGGCGTTAAAACTTTAGCAATTCAATGTAATACCACTGATGAGACAGAAGTTGATGCAGCCGTTAAAGAAGTTGTTGATAAATTTGGAAAAGTTGATGTCTTGGTAAATACTGCTGCCATTTTGAGATTCTCTCCACTAGAAGATTTACGCTTGGACGAATGGAAACAAGCCTTGAATGTCAATATCACAGGTTATTTCTTAATGTCACAAAGATTTGGAAAAGTTATGATCAAGCAAGGTCACGGTACTTTGGTTCATATTTCAACTGCTGCTTCATTATCACCAGAAACATACAGCGGTGCCTACAGCACAACTAAAGCGGCCGTTAATATGATGTCCAAACAGATGGCTGCCGAATGGGGACAATTTGGACTACGCAGTAATTGTGTTCTTCCATGTTTGGTTAAGACACCATTGTCAGAGAATTTCTACAGTGATCCTAAAGTTGAAGACGGCAGAAAACGTTTGGTTGCCAGCAAGCGTATCGGTAATTTGACTGACATCTCTAATACTGTTCTATTTATGGCCAGTGATCGCTCAGATTATACAAACGGTAGTGAAGTTATGGTCGATGGTGGAATTCATATGATGATCTCAGATATGATTCCAAAACCAGGTGGCCGTCGTCAATACGCTATTGATCACCACCAACCAGCTAAAAAATAAAATCAATTAAGAGACTGAGACGAAAGTCTTGGTCCTTTTTTATAAGGAGCGCTTATCATGGAAAAACGTATTTCAGGAACAACAGGTTTATTCACATTATTAGGTTCACCAGTAGGACATTCAGGTTCACCAGCAATGTATAATTTTAGTTTTCAAAAACAAGGATTGGACTACGCCTATTTAGCTTTTGACGTCAAAAAGGAACAGATGCCCCAAGCAATTGATGCGCTCAGGCTATTTAAAGTACGTGGTAGCAATGTCACAATGCCATGCAAAAGTATTGCTGCAGCTTTGGTTGATGACCTTTCACCAGCTGCTAAAATTATTGGAGCTATCAATGTCATTGTGAACGATAATGGTAAACTAACTGGTCACATTACTGATGGAATTGGGTTTGTACGTAATCTGAAAGAAAATGGTGTTGATATTAAAGATAAGAAGTTAGTCGTATTGGGAGCTGGCGGTGCCGCAACGGCTTTACAAGTTCAATGTGCTTTGGATGGTGCTAAAGAAATTTCTATTTTTAATCAAGATGATGAATTTTATCAAAACGCTGAAAAAACTAAAGAAAAAATTGAGCAAGCTAAGCCTGAAGTAAAAGTTAACGTCTACTCACTTAGTGATCAAGCTAAGTTAAAAGCAGAAATTGCCCAAGCCGACATTCTAGTTAATGCGACTATTGTAGGAATGAAACCATTAGATGGACAATCACTAGTTGATAAAAGCTATTTACGTCCTGATTTGGTTGTTGCCGATACGGTTTATAATCCTCTCAAGACAAAATTGATTGAAGACGCTGAAGCTTTGGGATGCACCATCGCTCCCGGTAAAGGAATGTTGTTATGGCAAGGTGCTGCGGCTTACAGTCTATTTACAGGTAAGGAAATGCCAACTGCGGAATATCAGGCCTATGAACAACAACAGGCTAAAGAAACGGTCAAAGAAGGCTAAATCATGGAAGCAAGAATTGATGGTCATACAACAATGTTAGCTCTATTCGGTTCGCCGGTAAGACATTCAGGTTCACCAGCAATGTACAATTATAGTTTTGAACAGGCTGGAATCAATTATGCTTATCTGGCTTTTGATGTTAAAGAAGATGAGATGGATTCAGCTTTGGAAAAAATGCGTATTTTTAATATTCGTGGTGCCAATGTCACAATGCCTTGTAAAAAAATTGCTAGTAAATTGGTTGATAAATTGTCACCAACTGCTCAATTAATTGGAGCTGTTAATACGATTGTAAACGATGATGGTATTTTAACAGGTCACAATACTGATGGAGCCGGGTACGTAGCTAATCTTCGTCAACATGGAGTTGAGCCAAAGGGAAAAGTTTTGACCCTTTTAGGAGCTGGCGGTGCTAGTACTGCCATTGCTGTTCAGATGGCTTTAGATGGTGTCAAAGAAATCCATATCTTTAATCCGAAAGATTCCTTCTATCATAATGCTGAAGTTATTGCCGAAAAAATTATGAAGAGAGTGCCTGATTGTAAAGTTACTGTCGACGATATTAATGATCAGATGGCTTTAGATACGGCCATTAAAAATAGTGACGTTTTAGCTAATGCTACTAAAGCCGGTATGGCACCAAATGTTGATCAGACTAATATCAAAGATACTTCCGTTTTTCGTCCGGGATTAGTTGTTACAGATACGGTTTATAGTCCCGCTGTAACTAAAATGTTGCAGGATGCAAAAGATCATGGTAGCCAAATTATTGGTGGAAAAGGAATGCTAGTTCAACAAGGTGCTGCCGCTTTTAAGCTTTACACTGGCGAAAATATGCCGGTAGATGATGTTAAGAAATTGTTCTTCTAAATTAATGGAGGATAGTAAAATGGTGAATAGTCAGAAAAAGTACTACCCAACTGCTTTTGCTCTATATTTTGCTTATTTTATTTTAGGAATTGCATTATCGATCATGGGACAATATAAAACTGAATTTGCGAAAGCTTGGGGAGCTTCAACACTCTCTAACGGAGCAATCGATGTTTCAATGGTTGTCTCAGTAATTGCCGCTTATGGATTGGGAAGACTATTAGCTTATCCATTTGCCGGTCCAATTTCAGATAAAGTTGGACGCAGAGTTAGTGGCTTAATTGGTATTTTTCTATATGTAGTGTTCTTCTTTGGTGTAATTTCAGTTCACCAATTGTGGATAGCTTATGCAATGGGAATCATCAATGGCGCTGCTAATTCTTTCTTGGATACATGTATTTCTCCAAGTGTTATGGAGATCTTCCCCAAATCAGCTTCAATTGCTAATTTGTTTACGAAGTTCTCAATCACAGTAGCTCAATTTCTTTTACCATTCGTAATCGGCTTAGTAGCCAGTGCCCACTTATCTTATAAAATTATTTTTATTGGTTGTGGCATTTTGATGTTAGCAGATGCTTTCTTAGTAATGTTTTTACCATTTCCACAACAAGAAAAAGCTGCCAAAAGTAAAAATAAGGCTGCAACGAAGCATCATTTTTCGGCTGCTGCGATTGCTTCAATCTTAATTGGTTTTACAAGTTCAACGACTTTTATGATTTGGTTAAATTGTAATCAAGAATTGGGTTCAAGTTATGGTGTTAAGAATCCAAGTCTCTTGCAATCCTTCTATGCCGTAGGTGCAACAGTGGCTGTTTTGTTAACAGCACGCTTGATTCATTTAGGATTGAAAGAAACCACCGTATTAGTTATTTATCCAAGTATTTCCGTTATCATGTTATTACTTTGTTATTTCATAACTAGTCCGATTATTCTTTATATAGGAAGTTTTGTGATAGGATATGCCGCTGCCGGAGGAGTTTTACAATTAGCAACTTCGACAACCATTAGTTTTTTCCCTGAAAGTAAAGGCTTAGCTACCTCATTAGTTATGATAGCTTCCAGTACAGCTAATTATGCCGTTCTATCAGTGGCTGTTTATTTGACAAAGATGACCGGTGCTGATGCTCCAAGAATGATAATTCTTTTAAACGTGGTTATCACAATTATTGGAATCGGTTTGGCCTTGATTGTTAAGCGTCATGAAAGAGTGAAAACTGGTGCGCCAGCAGTTAACTTAGAAAATTAAATATGAAAAATAAAAAGTGATTATTGTAAACGACAAAGCCGCCAACAATAATCACATAGCCGAACACATTTCTATTTCTTATTCCAGACCAAATAAAAACGACCTCTATTAAGAGATTCAGGTAAAGGATATATCTTGAATACTTAATGGAAGCCGTTTTTTTGACTTTAAGCAGATTAATTACGATTTTTAAAAATAAAGAACTTCGAAAGGATATAGTTACCAACGATAGCTAATATTTGACCAACTACCTTAGTACCAGCACCGTTAGCACTCATTAATGAAATACCAACCCAAAGCGTAGCACTTTCAATTAAGAAAGTTAAAATACGTGTGCCGTAGAAAGCCAACATTTCCTTAAAGGCTGTGCTGGATTTGTGGCGGAAAACAATAACTCGATCAACCCAGAAACCAACCTGAACACCCAAGAACCAGGCAACAATGTTAGCAACTTGATAATTGGCCTTGAGTACTCGATAAAGTATAAAGAATGTACCAAAGTTAACTACGACGGAGAGTAATCCCCAAAGTAAGTAACGAACGGCTTGTTTACCATTGCTTTCAGATTCAGCGTAATCTTCAGTTGAGAATACAGGGCCGGCATCATTAATACCTTCAGAAACATCGTCGACAATTTTTGTTAGTGAATTTTCTTCTTCTAAATCAGTTTTTTTATTCATATGTGTATCAACTTCCCCTAGAAATTGTGAATATAATCTTATCTTAAACCTTTTTTAGTGTAGAGAAACAAATATTAAAAGTTTTAAAAAATTAAATATAATGGCGAATTTTATAATCAAGTTAGCCACTTTCAATAAAAGCTCAAAATAAAA
>NZ_AZES01000090.1 GCF_001434985.1 Companilactobacillus paralimentarius DSM 13238 = JCM 10415
ACAATCCATGATTTTTTAAAACTTATAAAAATGTCTAACTTTTTTATTGCACTTCATGATTAGTACCTTTTTCGAATTCATTGACTATACTGTTTTAATTTTAGTATCAATCTTAGCTTTATTTAACAAGACAGAGCTAGTTACAACTGACAAGGAACTGAAAGCCATGGCCAATCCGGCTAATTCAGGGCTCAATGTCAAACCGACGGCAAAGAATAATCCAGCCGCAACAGGGATTCCCAAAACATTATAGATGAAAGCCCAGAACAAATTGAGTTTGATACGATTAAAAGTCTTCTTACTCAATTCAAGAGCTTTAGCAACATCACGTAGATCATTTTTCATTAGAACAATTCCGCCTGACTCAATTGCTATATCCGTTCCAGATCCCATAGCGATACCAACATCAGCCATTGTCAAGGCCGGTGCATCATTGATACCATCACCAACAAACGCTACTTTACCCTTCTTTTGAAGTTCCTCGACATGATCAGCCTTATCACCAGGCAAAACATCTGCGATAACTTCATCAATCCCAACTTCTTGAGCAATGGCTTTAGCAACACGTGCATTATCACCTGTTAACATAACGGTTCTTAATCCACGAGCTTTCAAAGTGGCGATAGCTTCTTTCGATGTAGCTTTAGGAGCATCTTGAATGGCAATCATACCGATAACTTCTTGATTCAAACCAACAAAGACCACCGTTTTGGCTTCGTTTTGTAGATGCACCATTTTATTTTCTAAATCAGTAGAAATTTTAACATCATTTAACAATTTGTCATTTCCAACAAAGGCCTTTTGACCATTAACAATAGCTTCAACACCTTTACCTTCAATAGCCTGGAATGAATCAGCCTTGTCTGCTTGAATCGCGTCTGCCTTAGCCTTATCCAAAATAGCTGTAGCCAATGGATGTTCAGATGATTCTTCCAAAGCAGCAGCGAGTTTCAAAACTTGTTGTGAATCCCCAACGATATCAGTAACTTCGGGCTTACCTTTTGTAATAGTACCAGTCTTATCCATTACAACTGTCTTAATATCGTTAACTTCTTCAAGAACCTCACCATTCTTGATCAAAATACCCATTTTAGCTCCACGACCAGTTCCAACCATTAAAGCAGTTGGTGTTGCTAAGCCCAAAGCACATGGACATGCGATAACAACCACGGAAACCGCAAAAATAAGAGCTTGAGCAATTGTGGCACCCAAGAAAACGTACCAAACTAAGAACGTCAAGATTGAAAGAATCAAGACAACCGGTACAAAAATTTCAGAAACTTTATCAGTCAAATTTTGAATAGGAGCGTGACTATTTTGAGCCTTTTTAACCAATTCAACAATTTGTGACAACATTGTATCACTACCGACTTTTTCAGCTTTAAACATGAAAGTTCCGTTGCTATTCATAGTTGAACCAATAACTTTATCACCGATTTTTTTAGTTACAGGCATACTTTCACCAGTAACCATTGATTCATCAACCGTCGAACTTCCTTCAGTAATGACACCATCGACCGCAATTTTTTGACCCGGCTTAACTCTGATTAAATCACCTTGAACAACTTCAGCTAGTGGTATTTTTACTAATTTGCCATCACGCATAACTTCAGCTTCTTTAGCCTGCAAATCAACCAATTTCTCGATTACATTTAAAGCGTTATTACGCATTCTCTCTTCGAAAACTTGTCCTAGTAAAACGAAAGTAACAACAAAAGCTGCACTTTCAAAGAAAACACTCTGATGAGTAATCATGGCATAAATACTGTAGATATAGGCTGTGGCAGTACCGATAGCTACTAAGGTATCCATGTTTGAATGATGCTTTTTGAATGAGGCCCAAGCACTCTGTAAAAATGGCCGTGCAGCCACCGCCATAACGATGGTCGTCAAAATGAATTGAGTCCATTCACCGCCGGGAATCATAATACCAAACGGCATCAGAATCATTCCTACTAGCATTGGTAGTGAAAAGATTAAAGCAATCCAAAAACGTTTTGTAATTGTCATCATTGAATCACTACCTTTCCAGAAAACATATCCATACCACAACTGAACTCAAACTCACCAGCCTTATCAGTTGAAACTGTAACTGTTTGAGCAACATTTAGTGGTAACTGTTTTTCAAAATTCATTGTCTTAGAGTGAACAACATCCAAACATCCCTGTGCATTAGTTCTGGTAAAAGTAATTTCTGCAGGAACATCTTTTTTCAAATTGACAACTGCTGGATCATATCCACCTGCGACTGTAACGTTAACCTTTTGTACCTTCTCAACCATAATAATTTTCTCCTCTTTATTTAATGATTACTTTGCCGTGAAACATATCCATACCACAAGCCCAATTGAATTCACCAGACTTGCTAGTATCAATTTCAACCGTTCTTTGTTCATTTTGTGGTAATTCTTGATTAATACCAAAGTCTGAAAAGACAACACGATCCAAACAACTGGAAGCATCTTTTCTGGTGAAATTAATTGTAGCGGGGACTCCTTTTTTCAGAGTAACGACTTCAGGTGAGTACCCACCATTAACTTCAACATCAACACTCTGATTGTTATCTTTTACATTAGCAGTTGTTTGATCTACCTGATGATTGCCGAAGAACCACCAAAGAATAAATCCTATAATTGCTAAACCAACGATTAGTACGATCACCTTTGTCATAAATATCTCTCCTCAAATTCCTCAATTTATGTTTACATTTGTAAACTACATACATTATACTATTCTCAAAGTTTACATTTGTCAACTAGAAGACTTAATAAAAAACACAACAACCTTGTTAGATTGTTGTGTTTCTTCATTATCATAGCTTCACAAAACAATTCCTTTGTCTTGTTCTCTACTTTACGAGTTTATCCCAAATAACTACTTTTCCACTAGCTAATGATTTGGGTACATCTATAATTCTCTGATTAGATGATCCTCTGAATTGTAGGGTCAGATCTTTTTTTCTCAACAAGAATCTACCATCTACTAAAATATCTAGTAATGATAGTAATTCTAGCTTATCGTCTGATTCTTTCATCATTTCATCCCATGAATATCCTGTCCATGACCAGATATCTTTGGTATGTCCATATTCTTTTCGAATTCGTTTGCACAATGAAAGACAGACTTCTGTGTTCAAAAATGGTTCTCCACCTAATAGGGTCAATCCTTGTACATAACTTTGTCCAAGATCTGCAATGATTTTATCTTCTAATTCTTTTGTGTACGGTTTTCCATATCGAAAATCTTGTGCAGCTACGTTGTAACAACCGGGACATCTGAACATGCATCCTGAAACGTATAAACTACATCTGACGCCTTCACCGTCAACAAAATTAAATGGCTTATAGTCAGCAATTCTCTTAAGACTGTGGTCCTTGCTTAACCATTCTTTGGGAGTCGGATTGTTTGGCTCTCTCATATTTTGCTGCATGCTTTATCATCTCCGAAGTCATATTCTTTCTACGTGAAGCTATTTCAACGTGGCGGCCGTGAATCATTGGACGTTGTTGAGGATTGCCTAAATATCCACAAGTTCTCTTAACAACATCGCAAAATTGTGGATCATGATTGCCACACTCTGGACAAACAAAACCACGGGCAGTAGCATTGAATTCACCTTTGAAACCACACTTGAAACACTGATCAATCGAAGTATTGGTTCCCAAATAGCCAACGTGATCATAAGCCCAATCCCAGACTGCTTCTAATGCCTTAGGATTTTGACGTAAATTAGGGTACTCACAGTAATGAATAAATCCACCCGATGCATATTTAGGAAAGACTTCTTCAAAAGTTAATTTCTCAAATGGATTAGGGTGCTTGCGTACATCATAATGGAAACTATTAGTGTAATATTCTTTCTCCGTTATGTTAGGAATAGACCCAAATTTTTCCAAATCATCGCGACAAAATGTATCAGTCAACGATTCTGCCGGCGTGGAATAAAGGCTATAATGATAACCACTTTCTTTAGCCCACTGTGAACATTTATCATGTAAGGCTTTAACAATTTTCTCTGCAAAGTCATGTGCTGCTTGATTGTTCTCCCACTTATCGCCGAAAAAGGCCGTACATACCTCATATAAACCAATATAGCCTAAAGATACCGTTGCACGTTCGTTCTTGAATAACTCATCAATACTATCAGTTTTCTTTAGACGCTTACCAAAGGCACCATACATATACAATAGTGGTGCATTCTCTGGTTTAGCTTGCTTAGTACGTTCGATACGATAAGCTAGGGCAGTATGACAAATCTGCATTTTTTCCTCAAATATTTCCCAAAATAAATCGGAATTACCTTGAGATTCTAAAGCAATTCTAGGTAAATTAACCGTTACAACGCCGAGGTTCATTCTACCTGAATTAACTTCTTTGCCATTTTCATCCTTCCAACCTTGTAAGAAAGAACGGCATCCCATTGGAGTTTTAAAACTACCTGTAATTTCTTTGATCTTGTCATACATCAACAAATCAGGATACATCCGTTTAGTTGAACATTCGAGTGCTAAAGTTTTGATATCGTAATTAGGATCACCAGGGTTCAAATTCAAACCACGTTTAATAGTAAAAGTTAACTTAGGAAAAATGGCTGTCCGATGTTCCTTACCTAGTCCCTTAATTCTGATTTCCAAAATTGATTTTTGAATAGCACGTTCGATCCAACTTGTTCCCAAACCAAAATTAATCGTCGTAAAAGGCGTTTGCCCTTGAGATGAATAAAGAGTATTGATTTCGTACTCCAAGGCTTGCATAGCATCATAAATATCCTTACGCGTCTTTTCTTGAGCAAATTCAACTTGCTTATCTTCTGCAATCCATTTACGCGCATCTTTGAGATGCTTTTGATAATTTATCTCCGCATACGGTGCCAACAATTGATCAATACGATTAGCCGAACATCCACCGTATTGAAGTGAGGCTACATTCGCGATAATTTGAGACATTTGTGCAGTTGCAGTTTGAATAGAACGTGGTGAAGATACCCAGGCATTTCCAATTTTAAAACCATTGCTCAGCATTTCATCAAAATCGATCAAACAGCAATTAGTTTCTGGCGTAACTGGTGAATAATCCAAATCATGCCAGTGAATATCACCACGTAAATGTGCTTTGGCAACCAACTCTGGCAACATTTTTAATCCCATAGCACGACTGGCAACACCAGCTTCCAGATCACGTTGTGTATTGAAAATATTACTATCCTTGTTAGCATTCTCATGTACAACATCTTCATTACGATTAAATAAACGCTCAATATTTAATTGAACATTGGTTGCACGTGAAAATTTATCTTGATCCGCTTGAAAATAACGTTCATACGTCTCTGCTTGTTCTTCCATGTCATTATCATTCAAAACACGAAAAATAAGCCCATGAATTTGAGTAGTTGTTAAAAGTTTCAAATCAGCAAAGCGAGAGACTAATTCAGAAATCACTATATCTTTTTGTTGAGAATTCAATTGGAGTTGATCCAAAACAAATTCTATTTTATAGGGATAAAAATTAGTCACTGTCCCACTTCTTTTTTCTACAGGAATGGAAACTAATTTTTGCAATTTGGTAATCATATTCTTCCCCCTAGTTATTAAATACTGATATCATTTTACAAAATTATAACAAAAAAAATAAGACTACTAAATACCAGATGTTGTGATATATAGCACATCAGCACAACATATGGTAGTCTTATTTCAAATTTTGAGAAATCATCATTTGAGCCTGTTCACAAATCGTCGTTACATTAATCAAAATGATTGCCAGCTCAAATGATTGGATTTGTTCAATAAAATATTCCTATATTAGATATATAGCGTTGTAGTGGTTACTTTTATCGATTCTAGGATAGATAATAATTTTTTTTCAATATTTAATCACTAATCCTAAAAAATATCGGGCAAAAAAATTGGCTTGATCACTATTAACTTTAAGTCCTTTAGCCGAAAATTCATCAATATCAATCGATTCAAAGCGACAACTGCTAAAATCAATTCCTTTAAGTTCAGTTCCCAATAGATTCATTTTATTCAGTTCACAATTATCAAAAATAGTCTTCTTCAATTTATTTTCATTAAAACTAACATCTTTTAAGCTGGTATTAATAAAATTGACATTTTTCAGATTCATTCGATTAAGAACCGACATATCCATCAAACAATTATTGAATTCAACATTATTTAAATACGACTGATCAAGATTGGTTCCAACTAATTTACAATTACGAAACTCAACTCGATACAAACTAGCCTCATCTAGTGTGCAATTAGATAGATCGCATCCCTTAAAAATCACATCAGTTAATTCAATTTTTTCAAACTGGCAATTACTAAAAGTCATATGATCAAAAATTGTTTTTTCAATCATAGGATGTCTGATTTCCTGATCTTCTAGAAACTCTCCCTTTAACAATCGATTGGTTAAGTAAAAGTCTTCCTCTTCATAAATATCAAAAAAAGATCCTTTTTCTAAATAATCTTCTACAATTTTAGGCTGAATCATCGACTACACCTCTTTCAACTAGCATCTTACCAGATATCCCTTTTGAAAAAATTAGAGAAAAAAGCGGTCTATTTGAATCCTTTCGCACCCAATATTATTGAATTTACGTAATTTAAACTTAGAATCCGTCTCCTCAACACTATAAATTAAATAATTTAATTTAAAATTAATTATTTATTTTTAAAACCCCATTATTGAGGCTTTTCTTCAAACTTTCAACACAAACATCTGTTACCATGAGCTTATAGTTACAATAAATAATTAAGATATTGAAAATATATATCAAAATTATTGAGCAAATTACAATTTGGAGGGAAATAGCATGAAATTCTTTACTGAGGAACAAAGTTTAGACGTTTTAAAGGATTTAGTCGCAATTAAATCGGATAACGACAACGAATTAAAGGTTGCTTCTTATCTTAAAGACTTATTGGCTAAATACGATATCGAATCAGAAATCAAAATTATTCGTGACAACCGTGCTAACTTAGTCGCTGAAATCGGACATGGTAAACCTGTCTTAGGCATTTCAGGACATATGGATGTTGTTGCTGCTGGTAATCTTGACGATTGGAATAGCGATCCCTACCAACTAACTGAAAAAGATGGTCAGCTCTACGGTCGTGGTGCTACAGATATGAAATCTGGTTTAGCTGCCCTAATCATTACTATGATTGAATTGCATCATCAAGGACTTCCCCAAAAGGGTACCATTCGCTTAATGGCTACTATGGGTGAAGAAGTCGGTGAAGAAGGATCAGGATATTTTCTCAAAGATGGTTCAATGGATGATGTTGATGGTTTAGTTATTGGTGAACCTTCTGGTTACAATATCGGTTACGCTGAAAAAGGTTCGATGGATATCAAATTCACTTCCAAGGGTAAGGCTAGCCACAGTTCTATGCCTGAAAAAGGATTCAATGCGATTGATCCCCTAATGAATCTTTTAATTGATGCTAATAAAACTTTCCGTGACGAAAATATTAAACACGATTCAATCGGTCCATTAATTTTCAATACAACTTTGATCAATGGTGGTACACAGGTTAATTCCATTCCTGACCACGCTGAGGCTGAGATCAATGCACGAACAATTCCTGAATATGATAATCAAAAGGTCATTGACGTTTTAAATGATTTGATTAAGAAATATAACGATCAAGGTGCAAAAATCAGTTTTGATGCCTACATGAACGAGTTTCCTGTTTTAATGGATCCTAAGAATGCACTTGTTGCTCCTATGAAGAAATTAATGGAGCAATATACCAATGAAGAAGTTCACGTCACACCAATTTCAGCTGTTACCGACGCCTCCAACTTGGTTCAAAAAAAGCCTAGTGATCTACCATTTTTGATTGCTGGACCTGGTAACGATACACCTCACCAAATCAACGAACATGTTGACAAGCAAATGTACCTTAACTTTATTGATATTTACGAAAAACTCTTCATTGATTTTCTTGATAATACAAAATAATCTAGAAGCATAGAAAAAAGGTGTTCACATTAACCAATTAAATCTGGTTGATATGAACATCTTTTTTAGTCTGGAATAAGAATTGAAGAATACAGAGAACGGTAGTTTAAGCCAGAGCAGTTTTCGCCGCATCAGCTAGATAATCAATGTCACCCACAACACTCTTACCAGCTATGACTTCTTGATTTGGTTTCATGTAAGTAATCGACTTAATATCGTCGCCTTGTTTAGTAATTGCCATAATTACAATATTACTGTGTCCGGCAGCCTTGATTTTTTTACTATCAAACTTAATCAGAGTCTGTCCGGCTTTAACGTGGTCATTAACTTCAACTAATGGTTTGAAGCCGTCACCTTTCATATCAACGGTATCAACCCCAATATGGAGTAAAACTTCAGTTCCATCATTCAAAGTTAAACCAACGGCATGATTACTGCCTTGCATAACAACTGTAACTTGACCATTAGCTGGAGCAACTAATTTATCACTTGTAGGATTAATGGCGATACCATCACCTAATTGTTTCTTAGAAAACATTTCATCGGGAACATTTTCAATGGCTTCAGTTTTTCCAGTAGCAAAGGCTGTTAAATCATGAGCCACTTCATCATTGCCAATATTTCTATCCGCATTCAATTTAGTTCTAGAAAGAGTAAATGTTAAAACGATGGTCAGAATGAATGTCATGACTTCACCAGCAAGGTAAAAACCCCACTGTTTAGGGAAGACACTTAAAAAGCTTAAAACGCCACCAACACCGACGCTTGATGAACGTACTTGCCAGAATCCCATCCAAGCACCACCAAAGGCACCCGACAACATAACGGCAACGAAAGGATATCTATTTTTCAAGTTAACACCATAAATGGCCGGTTCTGTAATACCTAAGAATGAAGATAAACCACTAGACCAAGCGACGTTTTTCTTCTTGGCATCTTTTCTAAAAATATATGCCATTGCTAGACAAGCGGCACCTTGAGCCATTGTAACTGGTTCTCCAACTGGCCAAAGCGTTACATAACCAAGTGTTCCGGCCATTTGTAAATTGACACCCAAAAATAGATGGTGCATCCCAGTAATAACCAATGGTGCACAAATGAAGCCATACAACGCACCACCGAGAACAGGAACAGCATTAAAGATTGAAACAACGCCTTTAGTAATCCAGTTAGCACCAGTCATAGTAACAGGTCCAATAACTAGGAATGAAGCAAATCCGGTAATTAAGAGTGTTAAAGGTGCTACTAAGATTAGTTGTAATGTATCAGGAAGATGTTTCTCAAAGTATTTCTCCAGTTTAACCAATACCCACGCGGCTACCAACACTGGAATAACTTGCCCTTGATAACCGACTTGGGAGACGTGCCAACCAAACAAATTCCATGTTGGAGTAGCGGCTGGATGTGAAGCATAATCATAGGCACTTGTTAAAGCGGGGTTAACCAAGATTAGGCCTAATACGATACCCAATAATGGATTTCCACCAAATTTTTTAACGGCTGACCACCCAATCAATGCAGGCAAGAATGAAAATGAGGTTTGTGCAATCAGTTGAATAATATCATTAACACCCTTCCATTCTGTATGCATTTGAATGAATGATGCATTTGGATAAAAGATTCCTTTATTACTCAAAACATTATTGATACCCATCAATAAACCTGCGGCAACAATAGCCGGAATGATAGGAATAAATATATCACCCAGTAATCTTACTAACCGTTGCAAAGCACCTTGTTTATTACGTCCTTCTTGTTTAACAGACTCTACTGATGCTTCTTGCACTCCTGTTTGTTTAATAAATTCATCATAAACTTTCGGAACACTTGGTCCGATGACGATTTGAAATTGTCCTCCTGCCAAAAAGGTTCCCTGAACAATATCAACTTTTTCTAATTCTTTATCATTAACTTTCGATTGATCTTTAAGAATGAGTCTTAATCTGGTAATACAGTGAGTTGCTGATTCGATATTATCTTTGCCACCGATCAATTCGATGATTTTGGTAACATCACCTTTCATATCAGCCATAAGATCATCTCCCCTAAAATTATTTATATATTTCCGAAGAACAAAGCAAGTATAACTTGTTTAAACTAGTTTATCAAGATATAATATATATGTTTTAACAAGTGTCTATTCATAGGCATTAGAATAAAAATATGATTAATTTAGTTGGTGATAAATATGATGAATATTAATTCAGTACCCTTTAGTTATTACGGTTCATACATGTCCATTTTCAAACATGATGATAAATTATGGCTTCAATCTCTACACGGTAAATCTAAAGGAAATATGGATAGTATTGAAATCTTAGTTACCCACAATGGTAATCCCGTTCCCTTCAAGGTAGTAGAAAACTACACTTTATTAGAGCTAATCTCCGATTTTGGTAAAGTCAAAATATGTTTCAATACTGCTCAAAAAATTGTTTTTTACAGCACTGACCGCTTAGGAGTCCGCTTCGCATCACATCCTAAGTTCAATTTTGAATACAATTTCCAACTAGGTAAAAAAGAGTCTCCCTACTACATAGTCAACAGCTACAAGAATCTCACTAAATATTTGGTTTACACTACTAATTGCCCTTCCCATCTATCCCAATCACTGACTGTGGATGCCACTGGAAGCAATAAAACAGCTAATAATAGTTCGTTTATTGACATATTCCCTCAAGAAGACAATTCGTCTGCTATTGCCGTTATTCAAGATATACCAACTAATATGCAAAAGCCTGACAATGATAAACTTGATTTCTCTTTAATCGAAAAAATTGCCGAACAAAATTTTCATGATTTCGCTCGACAATTTCAACTTGTTCAATCAAATTATAAAAATATTCAACTAGATGCAATTTATACCCTCTGGTCTGCCACAGTTTTTCCTGAAGGTAATTTAAAAATTACTTCTATCTACGCTTCCAACAATAAATTTCCTGGCGTTTGGAGTTGGGATCACTGTTTTATGGCTCTGGCTTTGGCCGGAGTAGACAACCAACTAGCTTGGAATCAGATGAAGGTTATTTTTCAACATCAAGATAAATTCGGTCAGTTACCAGGATCAGTCAGCGATTCGACAATTAGATGGAATTTTTCTAAACCACCAATTCACGCTTACATTTTTGCTAAAATGGCTCAAAAGATGAAATTTACAGATACACAATTATTTGAAATTCATTACTGGATCAGTAAACAAGTTAACTTCTATTTGAAATATAAGGATTCCAACGAGGATGGTATCTGCGAATACGACCATGGTAACGATAGCGGACAAGATAACAGCACTGTTTTCACTCAAAATACCGTTGTTGATTCACCTGACCTTTCAGCCTATTTGATCTTCGCTATGAATTATTTGATTAAACTATCCAAACAACTTAATCTACCAGAACAGATAGAATATTGGTCCAAGAAAAAGGCCATTCTAACTGTTAAATTTAAAAGTTACTTTTTCGATAAGAATAACCTGCCTTTTGCTAGAGAAATGTTCACAGGTAAAAAAATAGAGTCCCATGCACTCTTACCTCTCATTTCGCTAATTGCATGTAAGGAATTAAATCATCAACAAATCGATGCCATCACTGAAGATATCAAACAACATTTCATTACTAGTTTTGGTATCGCAACTGAAGCTCTTGATAGTCCGTTTTATCAAGACGATGCTTATTGGCGTGGTCCTATTTGGGGCCCTTCATCCGTGATAATGTATGAAGCATTAAAAGATGCTGGTGAAATAGAATTAGCTCAAAAAATTGCCGATAGTTTCTGTAAAACTGTGAAAACATATGGTTTTGCTGAAAACTTTGATGCTAAGACCGGTGTCGGCCTACGAGATAAATCATTCTCATGGACCGCTAGTGCCTTTCTCTATTTTGCTAGCGAATTGCATTTGTAAAATTAAATCAAAACAGTAATAATTGTAGATATAAATGATTTCTGGAGGGGTGATATTATCGCAAACAATAAATACGATGTGATTTATGAAGACTTGAAAAAGCGAATTAAGAATGAAGAATACAAGTACCAAGAAAAAATACCTTCAGAAACCAATTTGATTCTTGAATACAACTGTTCCCGAAATACTCTTCGTCGAGCTATTAAAAAATTAGGTGCCGACGGTTACGTTCAAAGTATTCGTGGCAAAGGCGTTATAGTTCTTTATAACGCTAATTTAGAAAACAATTTAATAAAAAAGGGCAGCCATTCGTTTAGTCAAATGGCCGATCGTAATAAAATTAAATTCAGAACTAGTGTCCTTTTATTCGATGAAATTGAAATCAACAAGAAAATGGCTTTAGAAAGTACTTTTCCTGTTGGTACACCCGTCTATTACATTAAACGGCTTCGTTCTATCGGTGATGATAATTACATCATTGAGGAGAACTATTTCATGCGTAAAGTCGTTAAAGATTTGACTATCGGTATTGCCCAAGATTCAATCTACAAATATTTAAATGACGTTCTAAATGAACCAATTGCTACTACCAAGCGTATTTTAACCTTTGGTATAGCGACTGATCAGGATAAAAAATATTTGAATTTGAATGGTTATAACGCCGTTCCGATTGTGACAAACTATTCATTCACGAATGACGGAACTATGTTTGAATATACCGTTTCTCATCACCGACCTGATAAGTTTATTTTTTACGATCAAAACCAAACTAATCCCGTTTCCTTTATGCTAAACAAATAAAAATCACGAATTCATTTTTATTATGAATTCGTGATTTTTTCGATTTTAATAGCTAAAGCACCATACTTTTGCTCACGTTCACATGAATATATCTCCTGATTCTCTTGATCCAACTCTTCAATTGATTCATTCTCAGGTGCACCAATAATCGAACCAGAATATTTGGCAAAAAGTTCTTTAAACGTTGCAAATTTTTCTAAACTTAATACTTTGACCCTTAAAGTTTCACCAGTCGTCAGATTTGTAAAATCTATAAAATCATTAACCTGTAATTGTGAACGCTTCTCATCATTTAACCTGACTTCAATCGTTTTTTCGCCCGATTTGATGGCTTCAAACGGTTGATCATATAATCCCATTTGCATATCACAATTCCTTCTTTCAATTAATATTAATAATTATATAATAACGAGGTATACAACAATTCTTCGGGGGAAAAATAATATGGGGATATTTTCCGAATTTCGGAAACAAAATAGCAATTTTTGGCGCTACTTCTGGAAGTACAGTCAAATCATCATCCTGATTCAATTAATAATCACTTACGTTTTAGTACCAGTTCTTAACTACTTAGCTAACGGAATAACTTCTTTAGGGAATGTTAAATACCTTTCTTACACCAATGTGCCCTACCTCATTATCAAGAAACCACTGGTAGTCATTGGCTTAATCGTTATTCTTTTATTAATACTATTGCTAGTTTTTACGCAATTTACTTTACTCTTAATCAGTTTCCAAGCCATCAAATCTAAAGCTAGTCTGAGTTGGTGGGACTATTTGAAACGTGTTTCTAAAAACGTTTTAGGTTTACCTTTTAAAGCTTTCGGTTTCTTCCTACTTTACTTTTTAATCATCACACCTTTTGGCAGCTTAGGCATTTCTTCTACCCTATTGAATAAAGTCAAGATTCCACAATTCATTTTGGATTGGCTACTACAGGAACACTTTCCTTTAGCAATTTTATTGGGAGCTATCTATCTGATTGTCCTCTACATCGGACTTCGTTGGCTCTTTGTCTTACCACTTATGATTTTTGAAAACAAACCTATTAAGTTGGCGCTCAATCGTAGTTGGGAAATGACACGTGGTAAAACTCTCCACTACTTAGGAATTTTTCTTGTGTTAATCGCTGTTGTATCAATTATGGCAACTGTTTTGATTGGTATCGTAATTATGCTTCAATGGTTAATTGATCAAGCAGCTTTCCTTGGAAAAATTGACTTTACCATGGCTGTCATCAATATGACACTGATTCAATTCATTAATATCTTCATCAGTATTTACGCTTCTGGAATTGCTGTTCTGATTATGTTGAGTCATACACATACTCATTACTTCTATCCAAAAAGAGAACATCGTGGTCATAAATGGTTCTGGGGTATTATGGCTGTGGTCGTTGTTATCAGTTTTGTAACTTATAATGTTACTTACTTTAACAATTGGTTATTGGAACCACCCGTCACAATTTCACACCGTGGCGTTGATGATGGTAATGGCATTCAAAATACTGTTTCTGCAATGCAAGCTACCTCAAAAGAAAAACCAGATTATATTGAAATGGATATTCAAGAAACCAAAGATCATCAATTTGTCGTCTATCACGATAATACTTTGAGCAATCTAGCTGGAATCAATAAAAAACCTAGTCAAATGACTCTGGACGAATTAACTTCAACTAAGATTCATGAAAATGGTAAAACTGCTTATATTGCCAGTTTTGATGACTATCTTGCTGCTTCAGAAAAATTGAATCAGAAATTACTAGTTGAATTCAAATCAGTTCCTGGCAACAGTAATAATTTTGTTAAACATTTTGCTCAAAAATACGGTACACGCCTATATCAAGATAAAGACATGGTACACTCACTTAGTTATAAATATATCGAGCAAAGTAAAGAATACATGCCTAAAGTTAAAGCCAGTTACATCTTGTCATTCAATCTGGCTGGAATTCCCATCACAAAAGCTAATGCCTTCACGATGGAATACACAACTTTGAATTCTAGATTCATTGAAGGCGCTCATTTGCAAAACAAGAAAGTTTACGCTTGGACGGCAAACGATGAAGAATCAATGGATCGAATGATTTTCTTAGGTTCTGATGGCGTTATAACGGATAATTTGAGTCTTTTGAATGGTGAGATCCACCGTTTGTTCAATAAATCCAGTTACTCAGAACGTATGACTATTTACGTTACTCAAATGCAAGATCCTTTTAATTAACAAAAGCCCTATGCAGTCAGCTAAATTAACTGATTACATGGGGCTTTTCACTACTTTTTATAGGCTCTATCCATTGCCTGTTTTAAATCTTCAACAATTGTTTCAGGATTCTCCAACCCAACATAAAGTCTTACATGAGAAATTGGTAAGCCTCTTTCTTTTAAGTTAGCTTCATTATTTCCCTTGAAGGAAGGTAATGCCAGACTTTCAAATCCACCCCAACTAACACCAATGGATACTACTTTTAAACTATTAACAAAGATTTTCAGTTTATCAAAATTTTTATCTTTAAAATCTAATCCGAACAAAGAACCATATCCCGTTAAATACTTATCCGCAATTTTCTTTTGTTCGCCGGTAGATACATATGGATGATATATTTTTTCAATACGTTCATCATCTTTTATAGCATCTAAAACATAACGAATACTACTATCAAACTGTTTCATTCTAACTGGTAAAGTTCTTAAGCCTCGAATTGTTAACCATGCATTAAATGGACTTATTACTGAACCTAACGCCTGATGCCCATGCTCAAAAATATCATTTACTATCTTCTCTTTACCAATCACACAACCTCCGACACTATCCGAATGTCCACCTAAATATTTTGAAAGTGAATGAATAACAACATCAATTCCATGATCTAATGGGCTTTGAAAAATTGGAGATGCCCAGGTTGCGTCAATTGCCGTATAAATATTATTTTTCTTAGCAATAGATACTACTTTATCTAAATCAAGCATTTCAAATTTTTGAGAAGAAGGACTTTCGAAATAAATCATTTTAGTTTCTGGTTTAATATATTTAGATATTTCTTCAGTCGAGTCAACATCAACTCGATCACATATAACTCCATATTTACTCAAATATTTTCCGAACGATACAGCTTCACCATAAATCGTATTTATCATAAGTAAATGATCACCAGCTTGTAATAATGTAAATAAAGTTGCTGAAATAGCCCCCATACCTGAACTGAATACTTTACACTTCTCTCCATGCTCCAACTCTGCCAGTTTATTTTCCAATGACTTAATCGTCGGATTAGATCCACGAGTATAAACAAAATGATTTTTTTCATCGGAACTATAGTCTATAAACTCTTCATAGTTTGAAAAATGAAAGGACGTTGTTTGGACAATATCTGGTGCCATCGGTACGTATGATTCGATTGAGTTAACGTCGACTTCACTACATATATTTTCATAATTATTTTTTTTCATATTTTATACCTCTTAATATTCAACCGAAGAATCACCGGCCTCTTCTTTCTTGTATTGATTATCCAATGCTTTTACAAATGGATAGTAAATTAAAACTACAAGAATAACTCCAACTATCTGCGTCACTGCACCTTGCCAACTTCCAACCAGAAATCCGGAGAATCCAAATGGCGTAGCCCAAGGAGCTTGAATATTAGTAAACATCGGCATAAATCCAACAGACATAGATAAAAATGCCACGGAAACGGAAACTATTGGAGCAATAGTTATCGGAATCAACATTAATGGATTAAAAATCACTGGTAACCCAAAAATCAATGGCTCATTAATATTAAAGAATGATGGAATAAAGGCAATTTTAGACATTGCTTTCATTCGAGAAGATTTAGCAATTATAAACATAGTAATGGCCAATCCAATCGTACATCCGGCCCCACCAATCGTTGCAAACTGATCAAGCATTTGAACAGTACCATAATTACCATGACTCGTCGTTAATTTTCCTAATTCGGCTAATTGTTGGTTTTTATCGGCATTTGCGTATAAAATCGGGTAAAGCATGGAATTAATAACTGTAGGATGAATACCAAACCACCACAGTAATCCATTCAACCCAGCTACCAATATAATTGCGAACGGCGCACCAATTATTCCTTGAATAGGTGCTTGAATAATTGAATAGATCATATTAGGGAAAGAACCTGAAAGAACAGTTCCAACACCATTAATAACTAAAGAACATAGAACAATAAAGAATCCCGGAATAAGAGCGCTAAAAGCTTTACTTACCATATCCGGAACACTATCTGGCATCTTAATTCCAATATTCCTTTTTACACAGAAATGTAATATTTCGATTGTCATAATCGAAGTAATAATAGCAGTAATAACGCCCTGCGTTCCCAGCCAATCAAAAGATAGCACTTTATCAACCACTACCCCTTTATCAGTTGTAACTGTCTTAGGCAAAGCAACGACATATGAAACAATTCCTAGAACCATTCCCATTAATTTGTCTAATTTATAACTTTCGGCTAATTTATAAGACATAGTTCCAGCAAACATCAGTCCCATCATATTAAACGTCGCTCTATATGCTGGTGAAATGAAGTCAACCCAATTATTTCCGAATATACTTGTCATGAATTGCGGATAACCTTGTATTGGAAAATCAGTTATCAACATAAAAATTGAACCGATTATAGTTAATGGCATAATGGCGAAGAATCCATTACGAAGTGCTTGAAAATATCTTAAATCTGTTACTTTGGATACTTTAGGAACAATCTTAGCTTCTACAAATTTTGTCATTCCGTCCATGAAAGTAATCCCCCTTTTGTGAATTCTATAATTATAATAAGATGTCATATTGTAGGGGTAAATATTTTGCAGCAATGACGAAACAATGTTTTATAGAAATAGCTTTATTAGCTTCAAAAGATGAAACAAAAATTTAGGAGAAACTACATATGGCATTAATAATTAGTAAAATGACCAAAGCCGAACATTTTTCTAGTAACGATACTATCTTGTCACAATATATTCTCAATAATATTGAGTTGGTTTTATCAATGTCGATATATGAACTATCTTCATTAACTCATATTTCTACCGCTGGAATCGTACGATTCTGCAAAAAATGTGGGACGACAGGTTTCAAGAATTTCAAAATACTTTTAGCAAGAGATTATGAACAAAAATTATTAACTACAAAAGATATTGATCCTAATACGCCTTTTGAAAAAAATGATGATCCTCTCACCATTTCTAGCAAAATATCTAAATTATCAATCGAAACAATTTTAGCCACTCAGCATCTCCTAACTACAAAGAAATTAAACACCGCCATTTCACTGATCAAAAGGGCTCAAAATATATATGGAATTGGTGTAAGTAGTAACTACATCCGCTTATCTGATTTTCAACTCAAACTCTTACAAATCAATTATCATGTGCAATTAATTCCTCTACAGGCAGAGCAGTTCTATCTTTCTATTCATTCTACTGAAAATGACTTGGCCATCATCGCATCCCGAAGTGGAAGTACTGCCGAAATAGTTAACGATGCAAAACATTTTAGACAAAACGGCACTCCAATTATTGCGGTTACAGATGATGAACACAATCCATTGGCTCTATATTCAACCGTCGTATTATTAATACCTCAAAAGGAGAACTCACCATTTGAAGTATCTAATTTTTCTTCTCAAATATCTGTTGAATATCTTTTTAATACTCTTTACTCATGTCTTTTTAATAGAGATTACAAGAGAAATTACAACAATTTGAGAAAAACTCCAAAATCTCATTTTTGATCTTCAAATAAAAGGGACGTAAAAGCCAATTGGCATTTGAAGTGCCCTAAAATTGTTAGACATAATCTAACAACTTTAGGAGCACTTTTTTTA
>NZ_AZES01000091.1 GCF_001434985.1 Companilactobacillus paralimentarius DSM 13238 = JCM 10415
ATACAAAAATAGAGTTGATGGCAAAATGCCTATCAACTCTATTTATCGTACAGCCACAAAACCAAACTAAAGGGTTTTTCTTATGGTCAAATTCAATTTAGATTTTAGAATCAAAGTAGTAACTGAATACTTTAGCGGTTATAGATCCACAGCTTTGGCTAAAAGTTATGGGGTTGCTAAAGAGGACGTGATTCTTAATTGGGTTCATAATTTTGAGTTACGTGGTGTCGAAGGGCTTGAGCCATGTAGAATGGATTTAAATTATTCAAGCAATAGATGAATTTCGACAATCAGATCCAAAATATACAAAAATACGGCTATCGACGTATGACTAAAGCACTTAAAGAATTGGGATTTACAGTTAATCACAAGAAAGTTCTTCGTATCATGACTGAACATGCTTGGTTCTGCCAAGCGTTCAATCGTCAAAAAAGAAAATATAATTCATATAAAGAAATCGCTGGAAGAATGGCTAAAAATCATTTAAAACGTCGTTTTAATGCTGATAGATCTTACCAAAACTGGTGGCTGATATTAGTGAATTTAGATATGGAAATATGAACTAAAATGACCGTGTTTATTTAGAACCAGTCATGGATTTATCTTCCCGAAAATTACAAGAACAAATTAGCCACTTGTCCAAAAAATAAATACGAAATATATCAGTGCCAGAAAAGTGCATT
>NZ_AZES01000092.1 GCF_001434985.1 Companilactobacillus paralimentarius DSM 13238 = JCM 10415
GATATATTTCGTATTTATTTTTTGGACAAGTGGCTAACTTGTTCTTGTAATTTTCGTTGGTAAAAAATTACATCATATTTCAAAATAACCACAAAAAAACTCCTAACCAAATTGGTTAGGAGGCTTATATGCATAACAAAAGGCACATGACACACCCTGCTTAGTGCTGCTTCCTTCCGGATCTGACACAGTTCACAAGAGCATCATTGCCCTAAGGCCTTGCGGCAAAAACTATTATACTATAAATAATAGTTTTTTTCTACTTTTTGCGGCGAATTTCTCTAAAGAAATTTCTTAAAAGATCTCCAGCTTCTTGTTCTTTAACACCACTGAGAACCTCTGGTTGATGATTGTACCTTGTCTCCGCCAACAAGTTATTAATTGAACCAACTGAACCAGCCTTAGGATCACTGGCACCAAAAATAACCTCTTCGATCCGACTATTGATAATAGCACCAGCGCACATTGGACATGGTTCCAAAGTCACAAATAAGCTCGTGTGCTCCAAACGCCAACTGCCTACTTTTGCACAGGCTGCTTCGATTGCAATAATCTCCGCATGTTTGATAGCATTCTGAGTTTCCTCACGTTCATTTGAACCTACTGAAATCACCTCACCAGTTTGATTATCAACGATAATACAACCAATCGGAACCTCTTTACGTTCACCGGCTTTTTTAGCTTCATTCAATGCTAGATCCATGTAATTATCTATTTTTTCTTCTGAAAATATCATATTAATTGAGTAATTGAGTCACTTTCTTTTCCAAATATTCTGGAATTGCTGGTGATTTCAACTTTAATTGATCTCTTTGTCTTTGAATTGAATCTAATATTTCAACCAATTCTTTGACTTGTTCATCTGATAAAGTCCCAACAAATTCCAGTAGTTTTTCGTTGCCATGCAGATATTTATCAACCAAGGACTCTAATTTCTTACGGTCTTGTTTGACAGCCTTATCTTTCATAAAATGATTCAATTTACGTACTGCAAAAAATGATCCCGCTGAAACGGCGGATAATATCGTCAAAATAATTAATTTCTTCTTCATATGTAAACGCCTCCAACACAAAATATACCATATTGAGCAAAAATTTAAATCAATTTACTTTTTAAAATATAATAACCTTTATCTCGAACAACAATTTCAACATTGCCAAAAGTCTTCTCCATCAACTTCTTAGCTGATGGTGCACCTTGCTTCTTTTGTAAAACGATCCAAAGCTCACCACTATTCAACAAGTAGTTCTTAGACTCCTCCAAAATTGCGGTAACAACATTCTTACCCGCACGAACTGGTGGATTCGAAACAATCAATGCATATTTTTTATCGACATCTTTATAGACATCTGATTCAAAAATATCTACGTTTTCGATACTATTGTTAGCCGCATTTTGTTTAGCTAAGTCTAAGGCTCTAAGATTAACGTCAACCATTGTAACTTGACGAGACTTTTGTTCTTTAGCCAAAGCTAAGCCAATAGGTCCATATCCACAACCAACATCCAAAATATCACCTTCAGGAATACTTTGAAAATCAATTGCTTCAATTAAAACTCTTGAACCATAGTCAATTGTTTGACGTGAAAAAACTCCACTATCAGAAATAAATTTAAGATTATGGTTTCTAAGCGTAAAATCGAACTTTTTTAATTCATGTTCTAGATCTGGTGTATTATCAAAATACTGATTAGCCATAATTTTCCCCTTTCTCTATTTGAGGGTAAAAAAAAATCCTCTTACGAGGATTAATTTTATCATTAAAGTGAATTACTTCAATGTAACTGTTGCACCAACAGCTTCTAGCTTTGTCTTCATTTCGTCAGCGTCAGCCTTAGCAACGCCTTCCTTGATAACCTTAGGAGCACCATCAACAAGGTCCTTTGAGTCCTTCAAGCCAAGTCCTGTGATACCACGAACTTCCTTGATAACCTTAACCTTTTCTTGACCTGCTTCTGTAAGTTCAACGTCGAATGAGTCCTTTTCTGCAGCAGCGTCGCCACCAGCAGCACCGGCAGCAGCAACTGGAGCAGCAGCCTTAACATCGAATTCTTCTTCGATAGCCTTAACAAGGTCGTTTAGTTCTAGAATTGAAGCATCTTTTAAATCATCGATAATCTTTTGTGTATCTAAAGCCATTATTGTATCCTCCAAATATTATGAGTTTTTTTTATTAATTATGCTTCTTGTCCAGCGTCTTCTTTATCTGCAACGGCCTTAACAACCATAGCGAAGTCACGAACAGGAGCTTGTAATACAGATACCAACATTGATAGCATACCATCTCTGTCTGGTAATGTTGCAAGTTCTTGAATTTGATCAAGAGTTGCGGCTTTACCTTCAATGATTCCACCCTTAATTTCAACGGCGTCAACATCTTTAGCAAATTTAGCAGCGATCTTAGCAGGTCCAACAGGATCTTCTTCAGAGTAAGCAATAGCTGTAGGTCCAACGAAGAACTTCTCTAGACCTTCAACACCAGCTTTTTCAGCTGCACGTCTCAAGATTGTATTCTTAACAACTTGCATAGTAGCATTTTGTTCACGTAATTCAGCACGCATTTCTGTTGCTTGTTCAACAGTTAGACCTAAGTAGTCAACAACGATGACTGACTTTGCGCCTGTAAGTTGCTTAGCAATTTCATCAACTTGTGCTTGTTTTTGTGCTAATACTTCTTGCTTCATTATTACGTTTCACCTCCACAATTTTTTAGTTAATATCTACAAATTTCGGCTTAAAAAATAAAATCTCTGTGCCCAAGGGACACAGAGATTAAGTGAAATAATCTTCTGGCCTCGGCAGGATATTAAGACTTTCATCACCTGAGTCTTCGGTAGAAATCAACTATACTAATTTATCATTATTTTGGTTATTAGTCAACATTAAGCGTTAATCTTTAGACCAGGTCCAAATGTAGATGTCAAGTTAACACTTGTTACATAATTACCTTTAAGTGATGCAGGACGAGCTTTAACGATTGCACCATAAAATGCATCGAAGTTAGCTGCAATCTTGTCTGTATCAAATGACAGCTTACCAATTGGTGCGTGGATAAGACCATTTGAATCAACACGGTATGTAACTTGTCCGGCTTTAATATCATTAACAGCCTTTGTAACATCCATTGTAACTGTACCTGTCTTAGGGTTTGGCATCAAACCTTTAGGTCCAAGAACACGACCTAAACGACCAACTTTAGCCATCATAGGTGGTGTAGCAACGGCAACATCAAAGTCTAACCAGCCGTCTTGGATCTTTTCAACAAGGTCATCTGAACCAACAACATCAGCACCGGCTGCTTCTGCATCCTTTGCTTGTTGGCCTTCAGCGAAAACGATAACCTTTTGTGTCTTACCAGTACCATTAGGTAGTACTAGAGCGCCACGAATTTGTTGATCAGCTTGCTTAGGATCTACATCCAAATTAATTGCAACTTCAACAGTTGCGTCAAATTTAGCGTAGTTAACCTTCTTAAGTAAGTCAACAGCTTCTGTAGCAGAGTATTTCTTGTCTTTATCGACTTGTTTCATTGCTTCTAAATATTTTTTTCCATGCTTAGCCATGCTAAGTTCCTCCTTGCTTTGTGGTCTTTCGGAGAATCAAATTTTCTCCTCCCACTTGTTAAGAATGCTTTCACATCCCTGTAAACTGCTTAAATCTAGTCTTTTACTTTACTTCAAAGCCCATACTTCTTGCAGTACCAGCAACCATACGCATTGCAGATTCAACATTTGCAGCGTTTAGGTCTTTCATCTTGGTTTCAGCAATTTCGCGAACTTGGTCTTCAGTAACTGTGGCAACCTTATTTGTGTTAGGTTCGCCAGAGCCCTTTTCAACGCCAGCAGCTTTCTTCAATAGAACTGCAGCTGGTGGTGTCTTAGTAACGAAATCGAATGAACGGTCTTCATATACTGAGATAACAACAGGGATAATCATACCCTTTTGATCTTGTGTACGTGCATTGAAGTCTTTTGTAAAGGCAACAATGTTAATACCAGCTTGTCCTAAAGCAGGACCAACTGGAGGAGCTGGAGTAGCCTGTCCAGCAGGGATTTGTAATTTTACTACGTTAGCAACTTTTTTAGCCACGGTGCATACCTCCTTGTTCCGTGATGTGGTCATGATGAGAATCTAAATTTTCTCTCCCACATGTATGTGTCAAAAACATACCGTTTTATAGTAGCACGGTCTACTCGTCTTATCAATAACTATTTTTGTTTTTCAACTGATGTAAAGTCAACTTCAGCTGAAGTCATACGACCAAACATATCAACATCAACTTTAAGTTTTCTGTGTTCATCATCAATTTCAGTAATTTTACCGGTTGTATCTGAGAAAGCACCGTCAGTGATCTTAACTGTTTCACCAACTTCAAAGTCAGATGGTTGGTTTTGTGCGCTCATACCAAATTGACTTAAGATGTTATCAATTTCTTCAGGTAATAGTGGTGCAGGTTTACTACCAGAACCGTGACTGCCGACAAATCCAGTAACACCTGGTGTATTACGAACGATGAACCATGATTCATCAGACATAACCATTTCTACTAAAACGTAGCCAGGGAAAGTTTTTTCCATTTCTTTCTTTTCTTTACCGTTTTTCATTTTTGTTTCTTCTTCTTCAGGAACAACTGCACGGAAAATGTAATCTTCCATACCCATTGATTGGGCACGTGATTCTAGATTTTCCTTAACTTTATTTTCATATCCTGAATAGGTATGTAGAACATACCATTGTTTTTCGCCAGCTTCAGCCATAATTTCCTCCAAAATTCAAAATAAAAAAACTCCGAACCAAGTCGAAGTTTTTTCCGTTAATTCCATAATAGCAAATTTTTTGCGTACTTACAATCTATTTACCCATTACGAAATGTTGCAATAATGTAATTAGACCCCAATCAACTAATGCAAAGAAGATTGCATACATCAATGAAGTACCAATAACGGTCCATGTATCACGTCTATTTTCTTTGAATGTAGGCCAAACAACTAATTTCATTTCATCTTTGACGCTACCAAAAAATTTAAATAGTTTCATGTAATCCTCCAGAGTTATCTTGTTTCTTTATGTAGTGTATGTTTACCACAATGCTTACAGAACTTTTTAACTTCTAGACGTTCTGTTCTATTTGGGTTCTCAGTAATTGTGTAGTTACGTGAGCCACAAACAGTACAAGCAAGGGCGACTTTTCTTAATCCCATGTTTATCTCCAAAACTAATTTGTTTTAATCTTATTAATTGTAAACTCTGGAAGTAGTTTTGTCCATTGCAATCTCACATGACTATAGTTTCTGATCACGTTTTATCTTCTTTTTGCATCGGTTAGCAGCCTGTACAATCTGCTTTATATCACAACGAGCTTCAGTACAAGCCTCATGCAGTGAGACTTTCCCTAATAAAAATTGGAAAGCCACCAATTCTATACCACTCATTTTAGTAATAATTTTTTCCAGTTGATTAGAAACGTCAATACTATCATTGTCTTCAGCAACTTTATCATCGAATTTACCCTTATCAAGCAACTTATCATATGACTCTGTTCCTTGATTAGCTTTACGTTTGATAGCATTTTCGCGCCTGATAATATCTATAATATGATTCTGAAATTTTAATTTAAAAAAACTGCCGAACTTGGAACCACTATTTCCATCAAATAATTTACAAGTTTGATAACACACTAAAAAGGCTTCCTGATACCAATCATTACGATCATAACCATCAATGAAATACTTAATATACATATTATCGATCATTGGTCGATATCTTCTGACCAGTCTATCTAATGCTATCGAGTCATCTTTCTCTCTAATCAATTCAATCCATTGGTTTTCTTGTTCAACTTTCATTTCACTTTTTTACGAATAATAATTTTGTAATTTAAAAGTACCACCCACTCAAAGTAAATTTAAGCGAACACTTGTTTACAATAATTTAAATGTGCATATGAAAAATCATTTTATGAATAATTTTAAAATCTTTAATAAAAAAATTCTAAGCAAGAATTTATCTCACTTAGAATTATCCAATTAAACATTACGTGAAGCAAAAGCTTGGTACAACAGGATACCTGTTGCAACTGAGGCGTTCAAACTTTGGACATGTCCAACCATCGGAATATTCAAAGTTTGATCAGCTTGTTTCAACACTAATGGTGAAATACCTTTACCTTCGTTACCAATAATTAGAGCAACTGCTCCTTTGGCGTTCCAGTTACGATAGTTGTCACCTTCCATAGCTGTACCAAAGACCCAAACGTTACGTTTCTTTAGATCTTTGATGGTATTAACTAAATTAGTTACACGAACGACTGGCACGTGTTCAATGGCACCTGTTGATGTCTTAGCAACCGTTGAAGTTAAACCGGTTGAACGATGCTTAGGAACAATAATTCCATCCACACCGACGGCATCAGCCGTACGCATGATTGAACCTAGATTATGGGGATCTTCAATTTTATCCAAAATCAAAATGAATGGATCAGTACCCTTTTTTTCAGCGCTCTTGAAGATATCCTCCATTTCAGCGTATTGATAGGGAGCCACATAAGCAGCCATCCCTTGATGATTACCACCGTTACTAATATCATCTAACTTATTCTTAGGTACTTCTTGAACAATCAAACGATCACGTTTAGCTAACTTGATAGCTTCAGCGATATGTTCACTAGAAAGTCCCTTTTGAACCAAAACTTTGTTAACACGTTGATCAGCTGTAGCGGACTTCAATAATTCAATTACTGAATGTACACCATAAACTAATTCGTTTTCTTCTAAATTATTACTACTGTTGTTGCGTTTATTCGAATTTTCTGTCATCTGCTTCACCCACTTCTACTTCATTTATGCACCATTGTGCTAATTCTACAACTCGGTCTTTGTTGCCGGTAATATCTAAATAACCAAAAAGTGCTTCAAAACCTGTAGACATATGATAAGTGACGACACTTGTATTCTTAGCTTTAGTATATTTTTTAGCATTACGTCCGTTTTTATAAATTCTGATTTCTTCATCAGAAAGAATTCCCTTATCCATCATCAAAGTAATCAATGATGCTTGAGCTTTAGCGGAAACGTAGTGTTTGGCTTGTTTTTGTAGTTCATTAACTTTGGTAATATTTTTACCTAAAAGATGTTCACGAATAAAGACTTCGTAGACCGCATCTCCTAAATATGCCAAAGTTACTCCATTAAATTGTTTAACATCAGTCATTAATATGCCACCGTGTTCCTTGTGGTGTATCTTCAAGGATTACACCCATTTCTTTTAATCGATCACGTAATTTATCACTTGTCGCAAAATCTTTATCTGCACGAGCTTGGTCACGTTGATCGACCATTTCTTGAATTTCTTTGGAAAGGTCTTTTTGTTCATCCAATTTGATCCCTAAGATACTTGTCAATTCAGTCAAAGTCTTAAGAATCAATTCGACACTAGTCTTCGCTACCTCGTCTTGAGCGGAATAGTTATTAGCTAAACTAACTAGATTAAAGATTTCTGTCAAACCATTTTGAACATTGAAATCATCGTTCATTGCTGCTTTGAAATCAGCCACAATTTGTTCAACCTTTGCTTGAATATCATCAGTCTCATCAGTAGCACCATCAAGTCGGAACTTCAAGTTATTGTAAGCCGTCTTGATTTTCTCAAGATTATCAGCTGCCTTTTGTAAGTTCTTTTCTGAGTATTCAAGTGGACGACGATAATGTGTTGATGACAAGAAGAAACGCAATACTTGTGGATTAGTCTTTTGAACAAGATCGTGCACTGTTACAAAGTTACCGAGTGACTTACTCATCTTTTCATTATTCTCAACAGTGACAAAACCATTATGCATCCAGTAGTTAACAAATTTCTGACCAGTTTTAGCTTCACTTTGGGCAATTTCATTTTCATGATGAGGGAACTCCAAATCTTGGCCACCACCATGAATATCAAAAGTATCACCTAAGTACTTAGTCGACATAACTGAACATTCAATATGCCAACCTGGACGGCCTTCTCCCCATGGAGAATCCCACTTAATCTCATTTGGCTTAGCTTTCTTCCACAAAACGAAATCAATTGGATCTTGTTTCTTGTCGAATTCAGTTTCACCAATATGTTCACTAGCACCTTCAACTAATTGGTCGATGTTTTGATCAGACAATTCACCATAATGCTGGAACTTTCTAGCACGATAGAAAACATCCCCATCAGATTCATAGGCATAACCCTTATCGATTAAAGCTTTGACAAAATCAATAATCTCTTGAATATTATCTGTAGCTCTCGGATTGATAGTGGCTTTTTGAACATTGATAGCTGCAATATCTTCATAGAAGGCTTTGATAAAACGGTCCGCTACTTCAGGTACAGTAATACCTTCACGATTGGCCTCTTTGATCATCTTATCGTCAACATCTGTAAAATTAGAAACAAATTTTACCTTGTAACCTAAAAATTCTAAATAACGACGAACTGTATCAAAAGCCACGATTGAGCGAGCATTTCCAATGTGGATATAGTTATACACCGTTGGTCCACAGACATACATTTTTACTTCATTAGGTGTTAATGGTTTAAATTCTTCTTTTTGGCGTGTTAATGTGTTGAATATTTTTAACATAATCTTCACCTATATAAAAAAGGGGTTGAGGCAAAACTAAGTTTTCCTTCAACCTCTTTTTGTTTTATTTATTTTGTATCTTAAAACCCTTGCCTATTTCATTTCAGCCAATGTCTTATCGATATTTGCTAAGGCTTGTTTCTTACCAAATAATTCGATTGTTTCAGCAATTGCTGGACCATGCATTGTTCTTGTAGTTGCAATTCTTGCTGGCATGTATAGTTTTCTACCCTTAACACCAGTATCAGCTCTAACTGATTGAATAGCATCCATAATTTGGGCAGCTGTGAAACGAGGTAATTTTTCTAGCTTACCTTTCAAATCTTCAATAGCTGTCTTTGCATCATCATCTTCTAATTCTTTTTGCTCGTCATCTGTTAGATGTTCTGGTTGATTGAAGAAGACATCTGCCAAATCAATGATTTGTTGTGTATAACTCATTTGTGGCATGTATAGTTCTGTTAAATGTCTTACCCATTGAATTTCATCTGTAGTTGGATCTTCTGAAACTCGTTTGGCTTCAACCAAGTTAGCTAGTACTAAGTCAGTGATCTCACTAACATCAGCGTGCTTAACGTATTGGTTGTTGACCCATTCTAGTTTCTTTTGATCAAACTTAGCTGGTGATTTGCTTAGACGATGTTCATCAAAGATCTTGATAAATTGTTTACGTGTAAATAATTCATCTTCACCAACTGGTGACCAACCTAATAGAGCAATAAAGTTAAACATAGCTTCTGGTAAGTAACCTAATTCACGATATTGTTCGATGAATTGGAGAATTGATTCATCACGTTTACTTAATTTCTTACCAGTTTCAGTATTAATGATCAATGTCATATGGCCAAACTTAGGTGCTTCCCAGCCTAATGCTTCATAAATCATCAATTGTTTTGGTGTATTGGCAACATGGTCATCACCACGAAGAACATGACTGATTTCCATCAAATGGTCATCAATAACAACGGCAAAGTTGTATGTAGGCATACCATCACGTTTTTGGATAACCCAATCGCCACCGATAGTATCTGAACCGATTGAAACTTTACCCTTTACGATATCGTCCCATTCGTAGTTCTTACCAACTGGTACGTGGAAACGAACAACTGGTTGTAAACCAGCATCTTCAGCTTCTTTGATCTTGGCTGCCTTTTCTTCTTCAGACATACCTTCGAATTCGTATTCGTAATGAGGCATTTGACCATGAGCTTCTTGGTCTTCACGCATCTTTGTTAGTTGTTCTTCAGTCAGATATGATTTGTAAGCCAAGCCTTTTTCTAGCAATTCATCAATATATTTTTGATAAATTTCTTTTCTTTCTGATTGGCGATAAGGACCATAGTCTCCACCAACATCTGGACCTTCATCCCAATCAACGCCAAGCCATTTAAGGTTTTCTAATTGACTCTTTGTACCACCTTTAACGTTACGTTTTGTATCTGTATCCTCGATACGAATTACAAAAGTACCTTTGTGACTACGTGCGAATAGGTAGTTAAAGATAGCTGTTCTAGCGTTCCCAATATGTAAGTGACCTGTTGGACTTGGTGCATATCTTACACGAATTTTATTATCTGACTTTTTTGCCATTTCTTTGTTCTCCCCTTTTACTTCTTGAGTTATTTCTATTTGAATTCTTATTACCATTATTATTGCGGTTATTACGTTTGTTACCACCGTTGTTATTATGGTTATTTGAATTCTCTTTAGAATCGCTCTTTTCTTGGATACCATGCATTGAATGCTTAGGTTTTGCAAATATCATCTTACCAGCGTCAGTTTGCAATGCACTAGTTACAACGACTTCAACATCTTTGCCAATGAAGTATTTACCTTCTTCAACAACGACCATTGTACCGTCTTCTAGGTATGCGACACCTTGCTCTCTTTCAGTACCCTCTTTTATAACTTTAACAGTCATCGTTTCTCCTGGCAAAACCATAGGTTTCAAAACTTTGGCTAATTCGTTAATGTTAAGTACTTGAACATTCTGAAATTCACTTACCTTACTTAAATTATAATCATTTGTGATGACAGCACCACCGATTTCTTTAGCTAATTTAAGTAATTTCATATCCACTTCTGGAATATTATCATAATCGCGTGTTGTAGTTGTGTAGTTGATACCTTTATCCATTTTCATTTCATTTAAAATATCAAGTCCACGACGACCACGTTCACGTTTTTGATTATCGCTGGAATCTGAGATCAATTGCAACTCATGTACAACGAAATCAGGAATCATCAACTTACCTTCCAAAAAACCAGTGTGTGCTAATTGATGAATTCGTCCATCAATAACAACCGATGTATCCAAAATTTTGTATGGATAGTAATCTTTTTTAGCTGAACGACGTGTAACTTCACCTTCTGAAGCTAAAGCTTCATTCTTTTCAGCTGCCGCTGGTGCAACTTTAGTATTACGTTTTGTGATTGAGAAATTGCTCCAATCATTTCGACGACTTGTTCCCATTCTGAAACCGATCCAACCAAAGACGATCATTAAGATGACGGGAATAACATTTGAAAACATGTTACTCATCATATAGAAAGGTATGGAAATGATATTGGCTAATACTAAACCACCAATTAAGAATCCAGCACCATAAATGATCCACCCTGGTGAACGAGAATTCAAATACTTCTCAATTCTTTGATTTAATTCCAAAATTGGTTTAACAAACAAGAATGACAAGAAATAAAATACAATACATCCAATAAGTCCATCAAAATAACCGTTATTAACAAAAGCAATTCCTGCTAAACCTGAAATTTCCCATAAACTTGGTAAAACGGTAATTCCGACGGCGATACCAAGTAATGCAAAAATTATATTTACTACGATCTTTCGCATATATGCCTCCTATTTAAAATATTTTGTTCATCGCATCAGTTACGGTACTGACACCAACAATTTGAATCTTATTATCTTTAGACCAATCTCCCATATTATTCTTGGGAATAAAAATACGCTTGAAACCTAATTTTTCTGCTTCATTTACTCGTTGATCAATTCGATTAACACGACGAATTTCACCGGTCAATCCAACTTCACCTACAAAACAATCAGTTCCTGGGATACCCATATTTTTATAACTGGAGGCAATTGACATCGCTAAAGCAAGATCAATTGCTGGTTCATCTAATTTAACGCCACCAGTTGATTTCAAATAAGCATCCTGATTTTGGAGCATCAAATTACCACGTTTTTCTAGAACGGCCATAATCACTGATACTCGGTTATGATCCAATCCCGTGGCGGTTCTTTTGGCATTACCAAAAATTGTAGGAGTGATCAAAGATTGGATTTCAACCAAAATTGGTCGAGTTCCTTCCACTGAAACTACTACCGCTGAACCATTGGCATCCGCTAAACGTTCCTCTAAGAAAATTTCTGATGGATTAGATACTTCCACCAGACCCTTAGTCCGCATTTCAAAAATACCAATTTCATTCGTTGAACCAAAACGGTTCTTAACAGAACGTAAGATTCGATAACTATGGTGTGTGTCCCCTTCAAAGTATAGAACAGTATCCACCATGTGTTCCAATATTTTTGGACCAGCAATGGCGCCACCTTTAGTTACATGTCCAACGACGAAAACAGTAATGTTGTCCTGCTTAGCAATATTCATCAATTCAGCTGTAACTTCTCTGATTTGAGAAATACTCCCCACGGCAGAAGTAATTTCTGGTTCATCCATTGTTTGCACAGAATCAATGATTAAGTAATCCGGATGCATTTCGTTGATTGTTTGACGGATATAACTCATATCTGTCTGAGGGTACAGATATAGATCTTTACCCGAAATACCCAAACGATCAGCTCGCATCTTGATCTGTGAAGCACTCTCTTCACCAGAAACATATAACACTTTACCACCAGTATTCGCTAGTTGTCCTGAAACTTGTGTTAACAAAGTTGACTTACCAATACCGGGATCACCACCAATCAAAATCAAAGAACCGGGCACGATACCGCCCCCGAGAACTCGATTCAATTCAGATAAATCTGTCTTAACACGAGGTTCCTTTTCAAAGGAAACATTATCGATACTAACTGGTTTGGACTCTAAATCACTAACCCGACGGCTAGGAGTTGCTTTAGCTTTAACAGATTCAGGATGATCTACTTCCTCAACCATCTGATTCCAAGCACCACAGTTAGGACAACGTCCTAAATATCTAGGTGAGACGTAGCCACAATTTTGACATACGAATTTTGTTTTAGCTTTTGCCAATAAAATAGTTCCTTTCTTATTATATTCCTGAAGAACCAAATCCTCCATTGCGTTTCTTCAATCCGCCTTCATCCCCATCAGTTGTTAAATAATTGATGAAGATACCTTGGGCTAATCGTTCACCCTTTTTAACTTTGTAATCTACAGGGAAAAAGTTGATCAATTGAACGAATAATTCTCCCTCATTACTTTCATTATTATAGTAATCAGCGTCTACTACACCAATACCATTAGGAATAGCTAAGCCACGTTTTAAAGGATTACTGGAACGACTAGCAATGATCAATACTTCATCTTCTTGCATATAAGCCTTAACCCCAGTTGGTACTAGTACTGGTTTAATTGATTTTTGAACTTCAGCCAATTTGTCATTATCCATTTTACCTTTATTTAAAATGAACTTTAAAACATTAAAGAAACCAAATTTCCAAATTGAAGGAACCACAAAGTCTTCAGCACTTTCAATGTCATAACCGGCAGCATTTTTAGTTTGACGAACTGGTAAATTAATTCCCTTACCTTCGTATTTTTTCACAATCTCGAATCCACGTTTTTTAGTCAAATTGAAAACTCCTTAAGCATTAGATAACTAAAATAATAGCATTTTAGTCCATATAAAACTATTGATTACACTGACTTTCTTCTTATAATAGAGTAATATTAAAATAAATAATTCAGCAGGAGGTAATTTTATGGAATTAAATCATGAAGATGGACGTTTTTATCTTGAAGACAATGGCAAAACAATTGGTGAATTAACCTATTCTAAGGTTGAAGATAATATTATTTCACTTGATTACACTTACGTTGACGAGGCTTATCGTGGTCAAGGTCTAGCTGGTAAACTCTTCAATGCAGTTGTCGACTTTTCTGACCTTAAGGGATTAAAGATTGTTCCCGTTTGTGAATACGCTAAAGCCGCTTTTGAAAACAGACCAGAAATCAGATTTTTATTAACTGAGAATTACCAAAAGCTCTTAAAGGGGGAAAAATAGTGAATCAAGATGAATTAAAGAAAGCAGTCGGTATTAAATCTGTCGATTACTTCAAAAGTGATATGGTAGTCGGCCTTGGTACTGGCTCAACCGTTTATTATATGATTGAAGAACTTGGACGTAGATACCAAGCTGGCGAGATCAAGAATATCGTTGCCGTAACTACTTCTTCACGTTCTGAAAAACAAGCTAAAGAATTAGGCATCCCAACTAAAGATTTAAACGAGGTTGATCATATCGACCTTACTATCGATGGTGCTGACCAAATCGATAAAAACGGTCAAGGTATCAAAGGTGGCGGTGGTGCTCACCTACTTGAAAAAATGGTTGCTACAAACTCCACTCGTAATATTTGGATTGTTGATCAATCAAAGATAGCTGACACATTGGGTAGTTTCCCATTGCCCACTGAAGTAATTCCATTTGGTTGTGAAAAGACCTTTACTGATCTTGAAAAAGAAGGATTGAATCCTCAATTCCGTCTCAATGAAGATGGCAGTCGTTTCCTTACACATAACAAGAATTACATCATTGATCTAAAAATTGGTGAAATCAAACATCCACATTTGTTGGCAGATTGGTTAGATCACCAAGTTGGAATAGTTGCACACGGACTATTTCTTGATATAGTTAATACTATTATCGTCGGTTATGAGGATGGACCTAAAGTAATCGACAATATCAGATAAAAAAGGAGAATTTTGTATGACAAAAGAAATCACATCATCAGACTTAGATAAATTTCAAACTGCATTTGACAATACACCAGGTTCTTCAGCTATCAAAAACGCTGTTGCTAACAATGGTTTATTCAAATCAAGTGAAACTATTGCTTCTAAAGTAGCAATGGACCCCACTTTCTCAGTTGAATTGGATACAGGTTCAGTTGCGGATCAAAAGCAATCTGGACTTTGCTGGGTATTCGCCGCATTGAACACAATGAGACACCCACTTCAAAACAACTTCAAGATCAAGGGCTTCGAATTATCACAAGGATACATGCTTTTCTGGGATAAACTCGAAAAATCAAATTACTTCTTTGAAAATGTTATCAACACTGCTGCTCTTCCAACTGGCGACCGTAAAGTTGACTTTCTTATGACAACACCTCAACAAGATGGTGGTCAATGGGATATGGTTATGGCTCTTGTTCAAAAATATGGTGTCGTTCCAAAGAGTGTTATGCCAGATACATTCAGTCGTACAAACTCCTCTGAATTAAACAACGTTCTCAATAAAAAATTACGTAAAGATGCTATCATTCTTCGTGACTTTGTTAATAACAACAAGTCTGAAGAAGATATCGAACGTAAAAAGAATGAATTACTAAGCGAAATTTACAAACTTCTAGTTTACACAGTTGGTGTTCCACCTACTAAATTTGACTGGGCTTACCGTGATGACGATAAGAATTACCATAAAGAAACTGGTATCACACCTCAAGAATTCTTCAAGAAGTACGTTGGCTGGGATCTAGACAGTTATATCTCAACTATCAACGCACCAACAGCTGATAAACCTTACAACCACGTTTATACAGTTGAAATGCTAGGTAACGTCGTTGGTGGTCGCCAAGTTCGTCACTTAAATCTTGAAATCAATGACTTCAAGAAATTAGCTGTTAAACAATTACAATCTGGTGAATCAGTTTGGTTCGGTAGTGATGTTGGTCAAAGTTCTGATCGTAAGATTGGCATCATGGATACAAATATCTACGACCTTGAAGGCTTACTAAATACTGACCTTAAGATGACTAAGGCAGAACGTCTTGATTACATCGAAAGTATGATGACACATGCTATGGTACTTACAGGTGTTGATTTGGATGAAAATGGTAACCCACTTAAGTGGAAAGTTGAAAACTCATGGGGTGAAAAAGTTGGTAACAAAGGATACTTTGTTATGAGCGACTCATGGTTCGATGAATATGTTTATCAATTAGTTATCAACAAGAAATTCTTAAGCGATGACCTTAAGAATACTTTTGAAACAGAATCAAAAGAACCAAAGGTTCTAGCTCCTTGGGATCCAATGGGTGCTTTAGCTTAATTAAAATTTAAATCAAAAGAACGGCTTCCATTAAGTATTCAAGATATATTCTTTACTTGAATCTCTTAATAGAGGCCGTTTTTATTTTACTAAACTAATCATTTTACAAAATTACGTATTAAACATACCTACCTCAAGAAAAATAATTAAAATATTTAGTCTGGAATAAGAATTGGAATGTGTTCAGTTATGAAATTGTTGTTGATGGCTTTGTCGCTTACAATAAGGCTAATCTTGGAGATCCATAATTTTGCCGAAGGTGAAATTATTAGCTTCAAGTCATACCCATAGTGTTCTAACACATTTCCAATTTTTGCGGAAGACGGCCATTCAACCAGGCTTAAAAATTGTCTGTCTTGACACGTCTATGCTATTGAATTATTCGTAAATTTACTATAGAGTGCTCTATAATGAAATTAATATTTGTGAAGGGGTGTCAGTATGAAAAACAATCAATTTGCGATTCGTCCAACTCTATTTGGCGATCAGATTACAGAATTAAAAGAAATTGGTTTTTTAGATAAAGATAATAGTAACGAAAATGATCCTATTAAATTATGGAAGAGTTTCTTGAGTAAGACTTTTATTGAGGCTAAAACTTCCTCTAATTTTGAAGAAAAATTACATACTTATATGGCAACTCCAGATCAAAATTTAAGTGAGTACCTCGATTCATCGATCAAAGTTTCTGTACAAACATTTTATAATGTTGCATTACAGTTATTAAAATTTAACCCAGATGTCGATTTTTCATTTAAGGATCCACTAAAAGCAATGGAAAAAATCCAATTGCCAATTGCTGACCATCAAGGAAACAATTTTTCCCCTGATGAATTAAAGTCAGCTTGGTACTGGCTTTTGGCTACCCATAATAAAGACGGCCAAACTTATATTGATTCGTTGGCTGCCAAAGGCTATTTCACTCCATTCTACGGTAAAGTATCAAAGCCTATGCTTTTCAACGGTAAAACACTTCCTGTCTTTGATCCGCACAAATTAATCCGTGAAGTCGTCTACGTTGAATCGCCTCAAGACAGTGATCATGATGGCAAACGTGATCTATTGAAGGCTGAAATCTTACGTCCTTATGAAACTGAAAATGGTCTCAAAGTACCAGTCCTTTACACTGCTAGCCCCTATAACCAAGGTACTAACGATGAAACCGGTGAAAAACTAACTCACAATGTAAATGTACCATTAAAACATAAGATTCCTAATGATCTGAATTACGAAGATATCGAATATCACGAATCATCTGATTCTCTACCTTTAGCTCGTAATATTAATGGTGAAACAAAAAAAGCTGAGGAAACTTTCTCCAGAGAAAGTTCTTATACTTTAAATGACTACTTCCTAGCTCGTGGTTTTGCAGTTATTTACATGGCTGGTATTGGTACAAAGGATTCTGACGGATTAAGAACCACTGGTGATCCCGAAGAAACCATTTCTACTATTTCCATTATCAAATGGCTAACTGGTGACTTACCTGCCTTTACTAACAGAACCGATAATATTGAAATTAAAGCCTGGTGGTCAAACAAAAAAGTCGCTATGACAGGACGTTCTTACCTAGGAACTTTGGCAACTGCCGCTGCTACTACTGGTGTTAAAGGATTAAAAACTGTTATCAGTGAGGCTGCTATCTCAAACTGGTACGACTACTATCGTGATGGCGGTTTGGTGATCGCACCCGGTGGATTCCCTGGTGAAGACGCCGATGTTTTAGCCGAAGAAACCTTCAGTCGTCGTTTACAACCTGGTGACTTTAATGAAATCAAAGGCAAATGGAATCAAAAGATTGAAGAAATCCAAAAAGGTGAAGATCGTGATACTGGTGACTATAATACTTTCTGGGATGCTAGAAATTATCATAAGAACTTCAAAAATATTACAGCCGATGTTTTTATGGTTCACGGACTAAATGACTGGAATGTTAAGCCTCGCAATGTCGAAAGATTATGGAATGGAATTAAGCATAACGGTGTTACGCAAAAAATCATTCTTCACCAAGGACAGCATATCTACATCAATGCCTTCCGTTCCATTGACTATAGTGACATTATTAACTTATGGTTGACACATGAACTCTTGGGCATCGACAATCAAGCTAAAGAAATCATTCCTGATGTTATTGTTCAAGACAATGTTGAACCAGAGACTTGGACAGCACATTCTGATTGGGCAAATTCTGATGATAAAGAGATCAAATATAACTTATCGAGTGATAAATTAACTACCGATAGTGTTACTTCTGATTCCGAGTCATTTGTTGATCAATTACCTGAAACAGATTTTGAATCTTACCGTGATGACAACGTTACATGGGAACAAGATCTTATTCATGGTAATGACAAATTGGCTCACAACCAATTAACATTCAAGACTGCTCCTTTAACAAAGGAATTATTGTTAGATGGCAAAATTAACGTTAATTTGAAAGTCGCTTCAAGTGAGAATCTGGGCATGCTAAGTTTTCAAATAATCGACTATGGTAAAACTAAACGCTTCAATGTTTCACCTACTCTTTTAGCAAAAAATAGTTTAGCTGGAACCTATGATTGGCGTGAGGATGATCTACGTGAATTTACTCTGGGTAAAGAATCTTCGGCCAAGATGATTACAAAGGGTCACATTAATCTACAAAATCGTGAAAATAACTATAAAATTAATGAATTAAACCCCAACATCTTCTACAATATAAACGTTGAACTTCAACCAACTTTTTACAAGTTACAGACTGGTCATCAATTAGGGTTAATCATTTACGCAACTGACTTTGGAATGACAGTTCGTGGAAATCAAAATATTAAATATACAGTTCAATTAGACCAATCTTCATTGTCTGTTCCTTTGCATGAGGACTAATCTAAGAGTGTTATTTTATTTAATTATATAGGGAATATAACTGACCAAAATAAGTAGTTTCATACCCTAATACTTAATGTTACAATTGCCGTTGAACTGTTTATTTTTGGAGATTATTTATATGGAAAAGACACAACTGAATTCATTGAAAAATAACCCCCATTCAAAGATGAGCATTGCTGGATTCTTGATTGCTTTGGGAATCGTTTATGGGGATATTGGTACATCTCCCCTCTATGTTATGCACTCTTTAATGGTTGGGAATGGTGGACTTGCAAAAATGTCCACTAATTTTATCTTAGGAAGTGTTTCTTTAATTTTTTGGACACTAACTTTGGTAACAACAATTAAATACGTATTGATTGCTTTACGTGCGGATAACAACGGTGAAGGTGGTATTTTTGCTCTTTACACGTTAGTTAGAAAACGTGCCAAGTGGTTGATCATTCCAGCTATGATTGGTGGGGCAACCTTCTTAGCTGATGGTATGATGACACCAGCTGTTACTGTTACAGCTGCGATTGAGGGTCTTAAGGGTATTAAGATCAACAATGCCGTGTTAATTAGTACTCAAAACCAAGTAATTATCGTTACACTAATTATTTTGTCGACTCTCTTCTTCATTCAGAGATTTGGTACTCAAATGATTGGTCGAGCCTTTGGTCCGATAATGTTGGTTTGGTTCTCATTCTTGGGTTTAGTGGGAATACTCAATATTTCTTCCGATTGGACTATTATTAGAGCCTTGAATCCTTACTATGCTATTGAACTATTGCGAAGTCCCGTTAACATTCGTGGTATTTTTATTTTAGGTAGTATCTTCTTGGCTACAACTGGTGCCGAAGCACTGTACTCAGATATGGGACACGTTGGTCGTCCTAATATTTATACAAGTTGGCCTTTCGTTAAAATTTGTTTGCTACTAAGTTACTTAGGTCAAGCTGCTTGGATTATCAGCGTTAGAGATAATCATACTTTGCAACAAATGGGTTCAGCTATGAATCCGTTCTATCAGTCTATTCCGGCTGATTTCAGACTCTTCGGAATTTTCTTATCAGCTATGGCTGCTATCATTGCTTCCCAAGCTTTGATATCTGGTTCATATACCCTAGTTTCTGAAGCTACTAAGTTAAGAATGTTCCCAAGATTAAAAACTTACTATCCAACTAATTTCAAGGGACAGTTATATATTCCAACGGTTAACTCAATTATCTGGGTTGTTTGTTTATTCATTGTTTTCTATTTCAAAACTTCAGAAAACATGTCTAACGCCTATGGTCTAGAAATTACTATTACTATGTTGATGACAACTATTCTATTACATCAATGGTTGTTGATGAAACGAGTTAACAGGTTATTCACAACTGTTATCATTAGTTTCTTCTTCGTGATTGAAAGTATCTTCTTCGTAACAAATAGTAGTAAGTTTATCCACGGTGCCTATATTACAATGTTCATTGCTGCCTTATTAATTGCTGTTATGTTCATTTGGAGATATGGTGAACGTCTCAAAGACGACAACACTTACCGTAGTCACTTTGCTTCCCTATTAGCTTTTAAACATCAATTAAATGATTTAAGAAAAGATCCAAGTTATCCACTCTATACAACTAACTTAGTCTATTTAACTAAGGTACATGACGGATATCGTATTAAAAAGAATATTCTTTATTCAATCCTTGATAAACGACCTAAGCGTGCTCAAGTCTATTGGTTCGTTACTGTTAACGTTACCGATGAGCCATATACTGCCGCATATAGTGTTGAAACTTTTGATACTGATTACATGATTAGCGTTCAATTGTATCTTGGATTTAGAGTTGATCAGAAGGTTAATGTTTATCTTCGTCAGGTTGTAAACGATATGATGTCAAACGGCGAGATTAAAGCTCAACCACAGAAATACACAACCATTCCTGACCGTGACGTTGGTGATTTCTCCTTTGTTATCATTAAAGAAGTATTATCACCAGATACTAAGATCAGTAATGTTAAAAAGAGTATCATCCACTTACGTTTACTCTTACAAAAATTTATTTCTCCAGCCAATTGGTTCGGTCTTTCATACAGTGATGTTATTGAAGAACGTGTTCCTTTGGTACTTGGGAAAGTTTCACTCAACCGTCTACGTTTAGTCAGAAAAGATCGTTCAGCCTTGAAAGATATCAAGATTGATGAAGAGATTGATGACGACGATGAAGATGAATAATTGAATTGATTAAAAGTCGCTATAGAATTCCTACTTTAGGATTCTATAGCGACTTTTTTTATGCTCAAAAAAAGATTGCCTACCATTAGACAATCCCTTTAGGGCAAATCATTCAATTAGCCTACCGGACTATACCTCGAAAAAGATATAAATGTTCATCTACATCTTTTATACTGCTCATTATAAAACGCCTAAAGTAAACTACAATTATGAAGCATCCCCTTATACATCTTGTCTAAATTAGCCATTATCAATCACTTTAAATAGAGAATCTCTTTATAATCTCAGGTAATCAGAGATTAAAAAATAACTTCTAAAGAGAATACTTTGATTCTTATCAAAATAACTAAATTAAAAATAGCTAAATAAAGGGATGATCATTATGTTTACATATATTGAAATCATTGACAAAGATGCGCACAACTTTATGGGCTATGTCGATTACAAATTCAAGAATAATGTAATTTCAATGACCTTAGTTGGAGGAATGAGAAAACTTCATCGCATTAACATTCCATTATCAGATATCACTGACATCGTAGTTGAAGAATTTTATGGCACTAGTCGCATCAGTTTCATCTATAACACTCAAAAGTATATCTTTCTAAACTCTGGATATGGTGAAAATGAATATTTAATTAAACACCTAACTAAAACCATTAAAGCTTAATTACAGACAAGTGCTGGGACATAATATATTAAAATTAAAAGAACAACTTCCATTGAGTATTCAAGATATAAGTCACATACTTGAAACGCTTGATAGAAGTTGTTCTTTATTTAACATTTAAATTTTATAATAACTAATTGGCAAAACAGGATTCATATCTCCACGACTAGCTCACTCTCTCAATATAAGTAAATTTAAAGCTGTCTAAGAAGTTTTCTTCTATAATATAGAAGATTATATGAGAATCATTAATTATTTCTCTAAAAAGCTCTCAATTCCATATGCGACTCCATTGTCGTCATTACTCTTGGTTATATATTCGCCATACTGCTGAATTTCTAAGGGAGCATTAGCCATGACAATTGGCACACCAACATTTGTTAGCATGGGCAAGTCATTATGACCGTCTCCAAAAGCTGCCATTTCTTTTTTAATCAAATTTTCTGAATCCTGAATATATTTTATTCCTTTTGATTTCTGTGCTAAATCACTAGTTATCTCTAAATAATTATCGCCAGATCGTTTGATACTGACATTAGTAATTTTTAGATTTAAAAGCATTTGATTCAATTGTTCCATTAAATTTAAATCAAAAGTTATCATCATAATTTTATATAATTTAGTATCTACCAAATCAGCAAAATCAATCAATGTAGCCTTCTGTCCCGTTAATTTGGATTCATAATTGATGCCTTCATCAATTCTTTCAGTATACCAAGCGTTTAAGCCATAACAACTACAGCTGACGTCAGGAAATTTGTTTTGAATTACTTTTATTAATTTTCGAAAACTAGTCATATTTAGCGGTTTATCATCTAAAACTTTAAAACCACTATTTGTCTTCTTATAAATCAAACCACCATTAAATCCAATCTGAGGGTCAGTTAAATTCAATTTATCAATAGCGGCTGACATTTCCATTGGTGCTCGTGCTGAAACTAAAGTGAATGGAATCTTACTATTCTTTATCGCTGATACATTCACATCACTAACACTCCCCTCACTATTTAACAAAGTCCCATCCATATCCGAAAAAATATGCTTGATCATTTTACTCCTCCTTATAATTCTATTTTAGTGTAAAAAAAAACAACCTCTACGGATTGTTTTTAATTTATGCAAATGATGTTGCCACACTTCCGATAACAATTAATACAATGCCCAGAACTGTGAATTTCATTTCACGGCTACTTTTATTCTCATGTAAAATAAAGATTCCACCGAAAGTACTAATTACAACATTTAATTGTGTCCAGATAAATGCTGAAGTATTACCGTTTGCCTTAGCTGAAAAGATATAAGCAAACGCAGCGATACCCCAAGCAATTCCAGCAAAGATGTTTAAATAATGTTCCTTTTGTTTAAAGGCTTTGATATCTGTAAACAACGCATAGATAATTGCTCCAACCAAAATTCCTAACATTTCTGGTAAGAAGATAGCTGTACCGCTTTGACTTTTAACGATTGGCATGTTAGGAAATGAAGAATAGATCCAAAAACCTACAGTTGTACATAATAGAAAAATAGCATCCTTGATTTCTAACTTATTTCCTTCAGTACTATCAGTTACTGAAGTTAATAAAGCACCACTAACTACTATCAATAAAGCAATGACTCCAATTATTTTAGATTGTACTCCAGCCCAGTCTCCAAAAATCAACATTCCAATAATGGAATTACCTACCAATTGAAATACAGTTGACAGTGGGACTGTCCCTGAAACACCAATACGCTTGAATGAAATGAATTGTCCTATCTGTCCAATAGTCCATAAAGCACCACAGAGAACTGAGAACCAAAAAGCAGTCGTATTAACAGTTGGCTGTGTTATTAAGTAAGCGACAAACCCGACAATTGTCGCACCAGCACCAATTCCAAACATTTGGTTAGCAGGAGAACCACCAATTTTACCGGTGATGATTGGCATAAAGCCCCAACCTAACGCAGGTATTAGCGCAATTAAAATATTCATAAAAAACTCCCTCTAATTCGCAAAATATTAGTAATAATCTTTTTTTAAAGTGATAAATTTTTTGTATATTAAGGAACAATCTTGGTTTCTAATGATACATAAACTAAAACTTGCTTCGAACATTACTACTTTTTTATCCAGTTTGTCCACTTGGCATGAAACCAAATAAATATCTAGACCATTTAAATAGTGTACCTCATAATTTCAAAAAAGAAAGCATTTTCTTAAAAAAAGTTTTGACCTTGAGCTTACTAATATTTGCTACATTTATCACATACCATGACAACACTTTATAGTAATAAAAAGGACCAGCCTACGTACGACTAGTCTTTCATTTACTTTGACGATTTGAGGTTAGAATATTTAATTTTTTGTCAAATTCATAAATCAACGGTGTCCCATTAGCAACCTCAACCCCATCAATATCTTGGTCACTAATACCCTCGATATACTTAATCAAAGCTCGAATAGTACTTCCATGAGCCACGATCAATTGATCTTTACCATCTAATAATCTGGGTGCAACCTGATCAACGTAGTAAGGAACGATTCTTTGATAAGCATCATAGAGACTTTCTGCCAAAGGCATGATCCGAGCATCATAATACTTGTATGGACCTACATTAGGATCTGCATGGTCAAGTTTTGGGGGAACAGCATAAAAACTTCTTCTCCACAAATGAACTTGCTCAACGCCAAATTCTCTTCTTGTAGCATCTTTATTCTGACCTCGTAAGGCCCCGTAATGACGTTCATTTAAGCGCCAACTCTTTGTAATTGGCACATAATTAAGATTTAAATCATCCTGAATAATATATGCGGTAAGAATTGCCCGCTTTAAAACCGAAGTATGGACATGTTCAAATTCAAAGCCCTGTAATTTTTTAGCAGCTACGTGTGCTTGAATGATTCCTTCTTGAGTCAAGCCTACGTTATTCCAACCAGTATATTGATTTAATGCATTCGCTGTACTTTCACCGTGTCTTACCATAACAAGTTTTACCATATTATGACATTCCAACTTTCATTTATAGAATTACCTTCTAATCTTAGCACAAATCACTGTTCTTATTAATCTATCAACAAATTATCTATCCCACGATTGCATTCAGCTTGCAATGTAACATGCGTAATATTGAACTGTTCCTGCAACATTTTGTCGACTACATCGTAGAGTTTATCCAAGTCCTTCATATTGCAGTTTTTCTCAACATTAATATGAGCGTCCAACATAATATGATTCTCATCAATCATCCACAAATGAACATGATGGACCTTAACAATTTCTGGAACAGTCAAAATTGCCTGTTGAACAGCATCCAGATCAATCTTTGGACTGGCCTCCATAAGAATATTGACGGTCTCCGAAACAACGCTGTAGGCCTCTTTCAAAAGCCAAATGACAATAACTATTGTTATAACTGGGTCTACCCAATTCCAATTAAATAGAATAACGAAAATTGATGCAACAAAAACACCCACTGATGAAAGTGTATCCGACAACATATGTAAAAACGTTGCTTTAATATTTAAGTTATGTTTAGAACCAGAAAACAAGACTAACATCGAAACAAAATTAGCCAATAATCCAATTATTGAAACAATCATCATCAGTTGACCATTGATCTCTTGCGGCTGTGACAAGCGCTTGAAAGATTCAAAGACCATCATGACAGTGATAACCACCAAAATGATTGAATTAACAAAAGCTGCCAGAATCTCGGCTCTTTTATATCCAAAGGTCTTCTGAACATCATTTTTCTTACGTCCAATAACGTTGGCAACAAAGGAAATAATAATGGACAAAGAGTCTTCTAAGTTATGAAACGCATCCGAAATAAGTCCTAAACTACCTGAAAAAATTCCACCAATAAATTCTGTGATCGTAATTATGATATTTAGTGCGGTGACATAAAAGAAACGTCTACCTGTTACTTTTCCATGATCCATAACGTTGCCTCCCGCCCTTATCATACCAATGTTTTCTTAAAATATAAAAAATAGTGCTATATACAAAACGAAGCCAACTCTAATTCAGAATTGGCTTCGTTTATTAGGTTCTATACTTTCTGGTATTGATGAATAATCAATACCAGTTTTTTAATCTCTAG
>NZ_AZES01000093.1 GCF_001434985.1 Companilactobacillus paralimentarius DSM 13238 = JCM 10415
ATGCCATCCTTGATCAGAGTGAAGGATTGGTTTTAAAGAGGGAACTATATTTTGCTTCAATTTTTCTAGAGTATCTAATATTAGTAATTTATTAGGGCTCAAACTTATTGAATAAGATAATATTTCGCCGCTGGCCTGGTCCAGCACGGCGGATATATAGCCCCATTTGTCTTTACGCAAACGTATTTGAGTTACATCTGTATGTAATACTTTTAAAGGTTCTGTCTCAGTAAATTTCTGTTTGATTGTATTAGGAACTATTTTTCCAAGGTTACCTCTATAGGAACAGTAACCGGATGTGTGTTTTGAAAAAATAACTACTTTTAATTTAAGTTTGGTCATTAAATGCCGAATTGTTTCTGGAGAATTTTTGAATCCGACCTTGAGAGACTCTTTCCAGATTCGACGATAACCGTAGGTTGAGTTTGAATCGTGATATGTTTTAACAATAAAATCTTTTAGTTGAGCGTATTTATCTGTTTTATCAGTTTTACTAAGGCGTTCATAATAAGTTGATCTTGGTAGATCGACCTTAGTTAATAACTCATTCAACTTGTATTTTTTAAGTAATGATTTGACTAATTTTGCTTTTTCGAGTTGTGATCGTTTTCTCGCAAGGTCTTTAGTGCTTTTAAAATATCACGGTCCATTTCGGCATCATGTAGTTTAGCTTTTAGATCAAGAATTTCCTGTTTATATTTCTCTTCTTTTGTGGAATTTAAACGTGTTTGTTTCTTCTTTTTCTTGGCCATTAACGGTCGTCTCCCTCTGGGACGACGCCTTAATCCAATAACACCATATTGATTATATTTATAGATCCATGAATCAACTTGACTAGGTGATATCTTGAAATAAATTGCAGTATCAAGGCGACTGATCTCATGTAATTTATAATATTCTATCACGGATAATTTGAAATCTTGAGAATATTCTTTATGGGATTTCTTACTTATCAAATAATCAAGTCCATTCGCCTCCGCTTGATGGATCCAGCGATAAATCGGTGATTTACTGGGCATTCCATATTTTTTCGATAATCCAAGTATAGAAATTTGTCCATCAAGGTATTCATTTACTAATTTAGCTTTGAAATCTGAAGAGTATTTGGTCATAAAAAA
>NZ_AZES01000094.1 GCF_001434985.1 Companilactobacillus paralimentarius DSM 13238 = JCM 10415
TATGGTCTAACTGTTAACTTGAACCGCCATCAACTTGATTTGACGAACAGCCTTTATTAATACGGTTATAATTCTTATCGAAATATTTACCATTTCTAATATCATCAGGCATCCCTTTATAAGGTGCTTCACTGATAACATCTTCGTTATCTTGACCAGCATCCCCCATGTATGTAATATTAGCGAATTCAGGCACAACTAATTTTGGATATGTTTCGTACTTTTCACGTGATTCTTCCATTAAATCAATATGTTCATTTTGATATGTCACAGTAATTTCTGGATGTTCTTCAACCCACTTAGGGAAAAAGATTGTTCCATGTAATTTCTTTTCATTAGGCATGAAGTCCAAGGCTACGTCTGTACCTGTTGGTTCTGTCCAAGAAATCTTATAGATACCTTCTGTTAACATAACGATGTCAGCTTTTTGATCAGTTACCCAACGGCCACCAACCATACCACCGTGAATACGGTAGTCAACTGTGTGGTCATTTTTTGCGTACCATTCATATTCCCAACCGTTATCGTACGTGTAAATAAAATGTGTTCCTAAAAAATCTTCTAAAGTTTTAAATGTTTTTGTCATAGTTGTTTGTCTCCTTGTGTCGTTATCGACAATTAATAGTATATGTCGATATAAACATATAGTCAAGAACTTTGTTTTTTGAAGATAAAAAAATAGCCCTCATACTGAGCGCTATCAAAATATTTATATTCAATTATCACAAATCAAATTTAAAAGTTTGATTTGCTTAGTTATACTCAAACTAGAGTCGTAATCTTTATTGACTTTAGTGGCTTTAAAAACATGTAGTACAACTCCTTCTCGATTACTGGAGAATGGAGGGTTAACTATGAGTGAAAGGATAAGGTGCGTTGGGCTGTGTTTGCTTTCGTAGAATCCGTTGTTCAACTAGGTATCGCTTGCATATTCTTTGCAGTGGCCTATTGGATAATAAAAAAAGCTAACCACTAGGGTTAGCCAACCAATGAAACTTTTCGAGTCATGATTGAGATCACGGGACCCATATTCCTATGGTCTCTTTTCGATTGCAAAAATGTTATAAATGATGATTATTCTTTTTGCAATCTTGAGGGGTTCTTTATTTAGATAACCAATGTTCTTGGCAATATAGTGGAAACGAGCTGCGTAAGCCAGATTCCTGTGCTTTGCCTGACTTCACGAACTGCCTGCTCCTCAGTCAATTCGCAAAGTCCTGCAAATGCTCAGAATCTAAGCGGGCTTACTCCACTCTCTATTGAAATGAGCTTCATGAGGGTAACCTCTTCCGGTTTGCTACAGTACTGGAATTGCCCGCAAAATCCGCGTGCGATTTCAGTACTTAGGCAAATCCTCGGAGGCTAACCGCCCTCACTCCGCTCTCTCTACTTTTTACTAATCTGATTCATAACTTGTGCGGTAACGGGGATTTCGGAGAACTTTCCTATATCTTCTTTACTCATCACAACGGTATTACTTGAGGATTCTGCCAAGGCTGCGAAGGCTTGGATTTGTTGATCTGTGAAGTATTTATTGTCGGCTGATGCTAACATGTCGTTTAACTTCTTGATTTCGTATGCTTTGGCATCGGCTCTAGCTATGGTTGCGGCTGCTTCGGCTTTGGCTGTTGAGACGGTCGCATCGTTTCTAGCTTTTGTTTCAATTTCAATACTTCTGGCTTCACCATTTGCTTTGGCAATGGCGGCTGTCTTCTCACGATCAGCTCTGATTTGCTTCTCCATTGATTCGGTGATGGAAGCTGATGGTTTCAATTCATCGATATTTACACGGTCTACTTTGATTCCGTAGGTATTAGTCAAATCCCCGATTGCTGCGGCTAAATCTGCGTTGATCTTTGAAGTTGAACCTAGTGCTTCGTTCAAGTCAATCTTACCGATAATATCACGTAAGTGTCCACGGACTAATTGCACCATTGATTCAACTGAGTTGCTGTTTTCATATTCAAATTTACGTGCATCGGTAACATGATAATTTAATGTAACGTTTGTCTGTACTTCAGCGTTATCTTTGGTAATAACGGAATATCCCTTTAAGGACAACGGTATCATTGCAAGGTCCACTATTCTAACTTTTTGAAAAATGGGAATGTAAAAACTCAAACCAGCGTTAACTTCACGCTTGTATCTTCCCAAAGTTTCAACCAATCCAACATGATTTTGACGCACTACCTTAAATCCAAACATTATTCCCCGCCTACTTTTCTATTTTAATTCCTGGATTGTCAGGATATTACCATTTGCTTTAATAACCTGATAATTATGTTGGGTGTTAACTGAATCGTTTGCCAGTAAATCATAGCGATAGTAGATACCTTTAACCTCGACCAAGTCGTTTGCCATGTTGATCTTATCCCCTCTAACGATAGACCCTACAATTTGGCGCTGTTCGAGGTTATTTGTAGGTACAGCTTCACTCAATTTGGTGACAATATAATTGTTAACACTACGATTTTCACGGCCTGCATCTTCCGCAATCCGGTCGTACAAATCTTTATCTAGTCTTAATGCAATCATCTTATCTGCCATATCTGTATTATAGCACCTTTATATCAAAGTGATATCATTTTGATATAAAATTTAGGCAAAATAAAAAAAGCCTACTAATGTAAGCTTTTGGCAACATGGGCATAATGCTTGTACAATCCGGAGAAACGTTCTTTGTAGTCTGGTTTCCAAGGTTTATCTCGTCCACAGAAATGTAGGATTGAGGTATGTTCAATTACCCAATCAATATCCCAGACGCCGTTACTCTTGGTGTAATAGAGTGGATTCATTCGGGCGTCATAATTGTATATTTCATCAGGAATCTTCTTGATATGTTGTCCATAGAGGCCATTCAAGATATCTTGATCTGGTAAGAACAGTGCCAAGTTTTTAATTCTGATATAGCCATAAATATCCTCAGCTTTGACGTGTTCTCGTTCTTCAGGCAAGTTCATCAAAATCACTCCAGAATTGTAGTAGCCATCGGTATCAAAGTTACCTAAACGGATCTTATTTAATGAATCAGTTACATCCAGTGCGATGTGGCTAGCAGCTGCGTACCAGTAGCCATCGAAGTCCATGTTATATAACTTTTTCAAATCATTGATCACTAAGACGTCGGTATCGAGGTAGAGTACTCGTTTCAGATTCTTGGGCAAATATTCGTAGGCCAACAAGCGATAATAAATTGTCTTCGGATAGCGGTCGGTCACTGGTGCCTTGTCGAAATGGGTATTGGGAACGATGATTGGATGATAGGTCATCTTGAGTCTCTTGCAGACTTGGATAATCCTTTGGGTATGAGTTAATTTCTTATCTTGAATCACGTATACGGAAAAACTGGTTGCGGAGGTATTACGTTTGATTGAGTATAAGACTGTTAGTAGTTGATCGACGACACGATCATCAATCGCAAATAATAGATTCATTGGTTCCACGCTCCTCTGAATTGATTAACTACCCTCATTATAGCCGTTTGTCGCTTGAATCTACTATCTTTCATCGCTTATAATGAGAACATTCTATTCTAGGAGTTTAATTATGATTAAACCAATAAATCACGACCAAGCATTTCTCAGTCAAAAATCCGAATTAGCCACTAAAAATGATTCTCAAGTCGTTCAAGATTTGCTCGACACTCTACAATCTCATTCCGAAAACTGTGTCGGTATGGCAGCCAACATGATTGGCGTTAACAAGCGTATCATCGCTTTTTCTATGGGAATAATGAACATTCCTATGATAAATCCTTCTATTATAAGTATGCAGAATCCCTATCACACTTCTGAAGGTTGTCTTTCTCTTGAAGGTGAACGTCCTACTAAACGTTTTAAGAATATTACAGTTAAGTATTTGGATGTTAACTTCAAAGAACATACACAAGAGTTCTCCGACTTCATTGCTCAAATTATTCAACATGAAGTTGATCATTGTGATGGTATTTTGATTTAAAGACATAATCAAGTATGATTTATTTCATCATTGATTATTTGAAATTATTAAGTACGTTTTGAATCGTACTTGATTTCTAATTCGAACAACAAAAAACTAGAAAATTTCCCTTATTGGAATTTTTCTAGTTTTTTTGGTTTTGTTTTAGAAATAATTTTGATTTTTTTCTTTAATAACCATGGTTCTTGGCAATATAGTGGAAACGAGTTACACAAGCCAGATTCCTGTGCTTTGCCTGATTTCACGAACCGTCTGCTACGCAGCCAATTCGCAAAGTCCTGCAAATGCTCAGAATCTAAACGGCTTGTTTCACTCTCTATTCTGAAACGAGCTACGCAGGCCAATTTCTTTCGGTTTGCTACAGAACTGAAATCATCCGCAAATACAGCGGCTAATTTCAATTCTTAGGCAAATCCTCGGAAATTCCCAGGCCTGCTTCGCTCTCTATCTTTCTGCGACTGCTTCTTTATCGAATTCAGCTTCTGAACCGGCTTCTCTTGATAGTTTAGCTAAGTGTTCGTATGTTGATGATACGTGTTCACTTGCTAATTCTGTCTTCAATCTTTCATTACCTTTATGCATATCAACCAATGTCCATACTAGTAAGGCTACTACGGCTACGATCAATACCCAGGCGATAATGTCGGCTTGTGTTGATTGTGCTGCTGTGATTCCATCTCCATAGAAAGCCTTGATTTGATCTGGCAATCCATAAAGGTTTAATCCTGTTAGGGCTAGAACTGAGAACCAACCGAATCCTTTGATCCAAATTGCATTCTTAAATTTCTTACCCATCTCAGTAGCACTATCTGTCATTAATAGTAATGGCAACATTGAGAATGGTAAAGCGAAGGCTAAGAAGACTTGTGAGTTGTTCATTAAATCATTCAAAGCCACGTGTTCATCAATTGAACTCTTACCGCTTGTTAACATAACACAGATTAGAACTGGAATAACTGATAGCAAACGTGTTACTAAACGACGTAACCATAGAGGCATCTTCATGTGAACGAAACCTTCCATGATAACTTGTCCTGAAAGTGTACCTGTAATTGTTGAATTTTGACCTGAAGCTAATAAGGCTACAGCAAATAATGTTGAAAGAATACCTGATTTAGCAACAGCAATCAAAACACCATTACTTAATGTTGATGTATCTGATAAAGCTTGGTACAAACCAAAGAATGATGGATCTTTAACGGCGCCACTCTTGAAGACGGCAACACCCATGATCAATAGCAAGGCATTAACGAAGAATGCAGCTGTCAATTGGATATTTGAATCCCAAGCTGAGAAACGTACGTTTTGTGCAACTGATTTTTCATCAGCGTGATCAACTTTTCTTGTTTGAGAAATAGCTGAATGTAGATACAAGTTATGAGGCATAACTGTAGCACCAATGATACCTAGAGCACCTTGCAATGGTGATTGCCCACCAATTGTTGGATGTGTAGCAAAAGTCTTACCTGTTGGAACTAATCCAGCAAAGGCAGCACCCCAGTTAGGATCTGATAGTGCAACTTGATATACGAATACGAATAAAATAACAAGAATTAAACATACAACGATAGCTTCAATTTTTCTGAAACCAATCTTAGTTAATAATAACAATACTAAAACATCACCAACGGTGATAAATACGGCGATTACTAATGGAATATTGAATAATAGGTATAACGCAATCGCACCACCGATAACTTCGGCAATATCTGTCGCCATAATAGCGAACTCAGTTAAAATCCATAAAACAATTCCTAATGATCTACTTGTTCTAGCACGAATTGCTTGTGCCAGATCCATCTTACTCACGATGCCTAGTTTAGCAGCCATATATTGTAACAACATGGCAATTAAACTAGACAAGAGAATAACTGACATTAATAGGTATTGGAAATTTTGACCACCGGTGATTGATGTTGACCAGTTACCTGGATCCATGTAACCAACGGCAACTAAAGCCCCTGGACCTGAGTATGCAAGTAGAGTTTTGAAAAAGCCTTTGTCCTTTGGAACATCGACTGTACCATTGATTTCTTCTAGCGAAGGACCATTGGCATATTGGATTAATTTACGCTTTTCAGCCATATTAATCTCCCCTTATATTTGAATTTGGTTTTAGCGAATAATCATAATTGAAATAGGTGAATATTTCGCCATATATGCGGCTTGAGAACCGAAATACTTTCTAATCCCCTTCTTAGATAGCGAACCGATTACTAATAGATCGGCTTTGGCAGCAGGAATGATATCTTTCACGATTGTCTCGCCAGGATCTCCTTCACCAATCATAAGTTCGACCTTTTGGACTCCAGCATCCAAGGCAACTTTACGATACTCTTGCATATGCTCTTCTAAATCTTTACGTTCACCATGAACGTAATCTCTAGTTAAGGCTTGATATACATTCATATCTCCGCTTTCCAATATGGAAGTGATAATCAAAGTTGAATTGTCTTTGATACAACGATGCATGGCATATCTAAATGCTAATTGAGCATCAGCTGAATCATCAACACCAACCAAGACACGTTCAAATGTGTTGTTCTGCTTTGACATTGGTTTCTTTCCTCCAATTAATTTTTACCAGACAAGTAAGTCTTGCTCGCCTTTCCAAAGACCATTCTACCGCTTTTTAAATCTATGTAAACTATTTTTTAAGCCTACCTAATAAAAAAGTACAAACAGTAATTTTTCTTCAAAAATTTTAGAAAACGATTACTTGACCATTATAAAGGCTTTCTAAGCTACCTAATGTGATATAAAGGATTATTCTTAAACATAGCTTAACTATTTCAAATAAAATAATTATGTTATATTAAAGGCATTAACGACGGAGCTATAGTGATTCATGAATATAATTATTTGACAATATGTCCATACAATACACTTTATATTTATGTTTAACTATTTTTATTAGTCTAAACTAATAAATTACTCTTATTCTTATTAATGGAGGAATATCATGCGTAAAGAAACACATCAAGAAGTAATTAACGAGGTCAATGACGAGGAGTTTTTAACCAACAATTGGTTAACTTCCGAAGTTTTAGTTGGTATGTATTCAAGAATTTTTACTAATTCTCTACTATTAGATGACATGATTTTTAAGAATCGCAGAAAATAGGTTGAAAGAACCTTATTAAGAAAAAGTGGTGAACGACTTTGAACGACCTAAATTTTTTGAGACTCATTTTCGAACTCGGTGGCAGTTTTCAAAACGTTAACAATATCGATCTAGCCATCAAGGCTAATGTCAGTAAAGCTTCTATTTCCGACCGCACCCAACATCTTTCAAAGTTAGGTCTGGTTAAATATACAAAGTATTACGGTAGCAAGTTAACTAAGAAAGGTTTAAACGATGTCATCCCTTTGATTCAACAACATCGTTTAATCGAAACTTGGCTCTACGAGAAACTAGATATCCCGTTAAGCGACATTTACGATAAGGCTACAACCTTGTCAGATCATCCCGATTTATTATTGATCGACCGACTGAATATTCACTTGGAGTATCCACAGACTTGTCCACATGGCAATATCATCCCAATTAATTCCGCAATTCCCATTTATTCCGCTGATTCTTTATTGGCTAGTCAGAATATTTCCGAGACGACTTTCAAAATAGTCAACTTTACGGAAGACTCCTATTTATTCAAAATTTTAAGTAACATTGATATAAAACTTTCCGACTCCATCAAAATTCTCAATATCAACGATTACGATCACTCAATGGTCATCTTGAACCTACGTAACAATTTGAAGCAGATTCTCCCCAAGAACATTACTAAGATGATTCACATTGAAAAAGTTAAAGAAACACAAAAAAGCGTTTGAGTAGGCATGATTGTAAAATCACGCGTTGTCAAACGCTCTTTTTATTTGCTAGCTTCCTTGATCCAACGTGGTGAATAGCCATATTTTCGTGATAACATCATAATTTGATTCGATTGCACGTCCATTGTTTGGAGTTTTTTACGTAACTTATTAGCATCATAGAGTCGCATTGGCAGTTGTAGTTGCATCCCACAATAGTTATCACGAATTTTTAACATTGCCTCAACTCCAATAACTTCAGCTATCCCCTTATATGATTCATTTAAAATATCATAGTCCACCTTTTCGGCCATAATTATCACCTATTTTTCCTTAACACAATAATTTTATTTTCAAAATTACTTTATAATAATAGGTAGACGGATTCTGTCCACCTTTACAGAAAGAGGATATATTTTGAACACATCTGAGCGTCGCTTCGCTATTTACATAAAACTACTTGACAATCAAATCTTGAATAAGAACGATTTAGCTCATGAATATAATGTAACTCCTCGTGCCATTCAACGAGATCTCAGTCAGATTAATTTAACTTTCGAAGACATCTGTCTACCCTACAGAATTGAGTACGAAAGAAACAATTTCGGTTATCGCATGCACAGTGATCAACACATTCTTAACACTCAAGAAATTCTCGTTTTGATCAAAATTTTATTGGCTAGTCGGGCGCTTAACCGGCTTGAATTGACTAATACAGTCGATGGACTTCTAAACTTGGCAAATAGTCAAATTCGCGATGAAGTTCGTCCTTTGATCCAAAATGAGATTTTCAATTACACTCCTCTGCATCATCAACAGGACTTACTAGATAAAATTTGGACTTTGAGCAAATACATTACCCAGAAAAAGGCTATCGAAATCAAGTATCATCGCCAACATTCGGAAATGGTCATTCGTGACGTTTTACCACAAGCTCTGATTTTCTCAGAATACTATTTCTATCTAGTTTCCTACAATCCAGACTATAAGGATAATTTGCTTTATCGAATTGACCGAATCGAAGACTATCACGTAACTGGCAAGATTGATTTAACCTATAAAGACCGTTTCGAAGAAGGCAAATTTCGTCAGAAAATCCAATTCATGTATCCCGGTAAATTGATTCATTTAAAGTTTCATTTCTGGGGTATCGTTGAAGCTGCACTCGACCGCATTCCAACTGCTAAAGTTGTGGCACATTGTGATGCCAATGGAAGTTTGCTTTCAGATCATAGTTCTAAACAACCACAAAATGGTGGCAGTGTCATTATTGAAGCCGATACTTTTGGCGAACGTGGTGTTATGATGTGGCTTTTGAGTCAGGGACAAAATGTAAAGGTTCTGGCACCAGAAAGTTTAGTCACCAATATCAAAAAGGAAGCTCAATCCATACTGCAACAGTATGAATGAGCTTCCTTTTTATCTTTCAATTGGATCAACAATAGTCGAAACAACTGCTTCAATGGAAGAAACTAGCGGACTATCTTTTTGAATACCAGCTTTTACAAACCGATCTTCCCACCATTGACTACGAATCTTTTGGACTTTTGTTACAACTTTCTTACCCTCTTCAGTCAAATTGAGAACTTTAGTTTTACCAGCTCCATCTGATTTGGTTAAATAATTCAATTGATTCATTTTATTGATCTCGCGAGTTGCTAAACCCTTGTCAATTACTAAAGAACGGGCCACTTGATTCTGACTAATGTTTTCATAATCACTTACAGCCAACAAAATACAAGCTGCAGTCGGATTCAAGTTGATTTGATTGAATTCCTCCCTCGTATCCTTGTAATATTGACGGTGTAAGATAGAAATATCTTGTGCTAAGTATCCAATGTTTTTCATTAACTTTCACTCCATGAAAAGACTTACGTGTTGACAAATCAACACAAATGTTTTATTTTTTTCCTATAAATAATTATAGAACAAATCTACACAAAAAAGAGGTTAGATACAATGACAAAAACTAATGGTGCTCAAGCTTTGATCCAATCGATGATTAATCAAGGCGTTCATTACGTCTTCGGACTCCCTGGTGCTAAGATTGATCGACTCTTTGAATCACTTGAACATAATGATGATCCAAAAACTCCTAAACTAATTATTACTCGTCACGAACAGAACGCGGCTTTCATTGCTGCAGGTATTGGTCGTCTAACTGGTAAGCCCGGTATTGTGGCTACTACATCAGGTCCTGGTGTCTCCAATTTAGCTACTGGTCTAATTACCGCCACTTCTGAAGGTGACCCTGTAATTGCTTTAGGTGGTCAAGTTCCCCGAAACGATATTGCCCGTTTAACTCACCAAAGTATCTCTAGTAAGGAACTTCTATCCGCTGCTACTAAGGATAGTGTCGAAGTACAGGATGCTAACAATTTGTCGGAATCATTTGCAAACGCTTACCAAAATGCCGTTTCACCCAAGGCTGGAGCGACTTTTATGTCCATTCCTCAAGATGTCTTGAATGACGACGTGACTCGTCCTGTTATCAAGCCATTACACAAAGTTGAACAAGGTGGCGTTGATTCAGAAACACTTAACAAAATTATCGAGAAGATTGAAAAAGCTAAGTTACCCGTAATTTTAGCAGGTATGCGTTCCTCTACCAACGAAGTTACTGACGCTATCCACAAATTCTTGCACAAGTTCTCGATTCCAGTTGTGGAAACCTTCCAGGGTGCTGGTGTCATATCGCGTGATTTGGAAAAAAATTATTACGGCCGTGTCGGCTTGTTCCGTAACCAAATCGGTGACACTATCCTCAAGGAAAGTGACTTGATCATCGCAGTCGGTTACGATCCAATCGAATATGAAGCCCGTAATTGGAATATTGGTCGTTCGGGGGAAATAATTAATCTCGACAGTATCAAGCCAGAAATCACTAATGATTATCAACCTGACTTGATTGTGAACGCTGATATTGCTAAGACTCTTAACGAAATCAGCTCTAACTTACCGGCTGGTATCGACTTAGGCTCCGATATGCACAAACATCTGGCTGACCAACAAGAGAAATTTACTAAGAAAGATGCTATTCCCACTAATCACTCGGATAAGAACGGGATTCATCCCCTAGCTATTATCCATGCTTTACAGAACCAAGTCGACGATGATACGACTGTTACAGTTGATGTTGGTAGTCTCTATATCTGGATGGCTCGTCACTTTAGAAGTTATAAACCACGTCACTTACTATTCAGTAATGGTATGCAAACGCTTGGTGTAGCTCTTCCTTGGGCGATTGCTGCCGCTTTGGAACGTCCTGAAAAGCCAGTTGTTTCGGTTGCTGGTGATGGTGGCTTCCTCTTCTCTGGCCAAGAGCTAGAAACAGCTGTCCGCTTACATCTTAATATCGTACAATTGATTTGGGACGACGGTTACTACGATATGGTTCGTTTCCAAGAGATTGCTAAATATGGCCATGATGCCGGAGTTAAATTAGGACCAGTTGACTTCGTTAAATATGCTGAAAGTTTTGGTGCTACTGGTATGCGTGTTGAGAGAACCGAAGATCTCGAACCAATGCTAGCCAAAGCTTTTGATACCAAGGGACCAGTTATCTTGCACATCCCCGTTGACTATTCAGACAACATTCAATTAGCATCCAAGTTGGTTGATGACGTCTTGAACTAAGATAGAAAGAAGGATTTCATGTCAAATACAAATACTCTTTATCAACACGGAACATTAGCTTTATTAGTCCCCGGACTACTTGATGGAACTATCACTATGAAGGAATTATTAAGTCATGGCGATACAGGAATCGGTACTGGTGAAGGCCTTGACGGTGAATTAGTCATTCTAGACGGCACACCTTATCAAGTCGACAGCAACGGCAGTGTTAATATCGTAAAAGATGATTTCACTCTTCCCTTTGCTAACATTCATTTTGGCAGTTATCAGCCATTAACAAGTGTTGATGGTATCAGCCAAAAAGAACTTGAAGAGAAGATCCTATCCTTAACAAGTGCCAATACTTTCTTCTCAATTGAGTTACACGGTCAGTTTACAAATGTGAAGACTCGTGCCGTGAAGAAATCACACAAACCTTATGATACTTTAGCTAAAACAGCTGAAAGCCAAAGTATTTTTGACAGAGATACCGTTACAGGAACTTTGTTGAGTTACTACTCACCTGAAATCTTTGATGGAGCGGCTGTCGGTGGCTTTCACCATCACTTCTTATCTGATGAACACGACTTCGGTGGCCACTTATTATCATTTGGTACAGCGAACGGAAATGTAAAACTCCAACAATTTGATACCTTGGAACAACATTTGCCCGTCAAAAATCAATCTTACATGGATTTTGATTTTTCCGGTGAAGATATTCTAGGCGATATACATAAATCAGAATAGAGAGCGGAACAGGCCCGGGAATTTCCGAGGATTTGCCTAAGTATTAGAATTACATGCGTATTTTGCGTGTGATTTTGATACTGTAGCAAACCGGAAGAAATTGGCCTGTGGAGCTCGTTTAAATCAGAGAGCGAAGTAAGCCTGCTTAGATTCTGAGCATTTGCAGGACTTTGCGAATTGGCTGTGTAACAGACAGTTTGTGAAGTCAGGCAAAGCACAGGAATCTGGCTTACGTAGCTCGTTTACACTATCAAATATTTTAAAAGCAAAAGGACGAATCCAGATGGACTCGTCCTTTTTTCCTATTTGGTGTTTAATTTGGTTATACCATCTCAAATCCTACGTAATTTTATTTATATAGTAATAACAGTCATAACATTTTACACACGTGTTAAATACGTATATTATAAAAGACGAAGGAATTTGAAATGAATCAAAAAAGATTGCTCAAGCTTTTAAGTAAAAAAGGTTGGTACTTATATCGTCATGGTAATAATCATGACATTTGGACAAATGGTATTGAAAAAGAACAGATTCCTAGACATAGAGAAATCAATGAATTATTAGCAAAAAGTATAATAAAAAAACATCATTTGGATGATGAGGGAGACTAAAAATGAAAATCGTATATCCAATTATAATTTCAAAAACAAGTGATCAAACAGTTCCCTACTTTGTCAGCATTCCTGATATTGAAGGCATGACTCAAGGCAAAGATATTGATGATGCTATTCAAATGGCTCGTGATTACATCGGTTTGAATATTATCGATAAACAAGATAACAATTTAGACGTGCCAAATTCAAATTACACACTTCCTAGTGCAGAAAATAGCGACGTTGTTACCTTAGTTGATGTCGATATTGATGAATATCGTCGTAAAAATGACTTCAAGACTATCAAAAAAACTCTGACCATTCCAAATTATCTCAACAAGTTGGGAAAAGAGAACAACATTAACTTTTCGGAATTACTAACAACTGCTTTAAAGAAGGAATTACATGTTTAAGTGGTCAAAAAAATCCTATTTCACACGGAATAGGATTTTTTAATACTCATTTTGCAAATCTTATTGAAACCCAAACGCTAGTCAAAATCAAAGCTGTACCTGCAGCAAAGCCCCAAGTTAGACCTTCTCCTAAAATCAGCCAACCTAACAAGGTCCCAACGATTGGTTGTAACAAGTAAATCAATCCTGAAACACTGGGACTGACCATTGTTAAACCTTTATTCCACATGACAAAAGCCATGGCTGTGGATAACGCTCCAACATAGAATAAACAGGCTATGATTTTAGGGTTGAAGAAATTAACGTTTGATAATGATGCCAAATCTCCCATCACAAATGGTGTTAAACAAATCATAGCGACGATGGTTGAGACAATCGTTATCTGTAAAGCTGAATAGTCCGACAACAATTTAATCATGACGGACATGAATGACCAACTTAATGCAGCTAATACCAAGAATAAAACGCCAATTAAAATATGTTTTCCGGTCAAATGGATACCGACGATCATCACTACCCCAAGTGTTGCCATCACCAAAGAAATGACTTTAACGCGATCTAATTTTTCCTTTAAAATTAACCAAGCGAAAATCACCATAAAGGTTGGGGTCGAGGAAGTTACCACGGCTCCTGTTTGAGCGCTGGAAAACCACGTTCCGGTTTCTTGGGCCACTAATGAAAGAGCGTACCCTGTCAAACCTGACAAGATGAACCATTTCAAATCTTTCCTTTTCAAATGCCACTTTTCTCGCTTAATCAATGAGAAACCGACTAAAAAGATTAATGCGACTAAATATCTTAGCCAAACCAATTGGAGTGGATGAATCTGTCCCACTACCATTTTCACTGCAACGAAAGTCCCACCCCAAATGATGGCAGCGACTCCTAAAAGAATAGAACCTAATACTTTGTTAGAATTCATAATGCTTAGTCCTTTTAGCTATTGGTCTCTCCGGAACGAAATTTATAATTAAATAAATTCTTTTGAAATCTTATTTTTGTAAAAAATTATAGCATTTTCAGACTCTGTTGAAACTGAAAATATAAAAAAAGGCAAATCCATTTTGGATTTACCCTTCTAATTATTAATTACTCTCAAATTTAACTGAAATCCAGACGCTACCAACAATCAGTATTGTTCCAAGAAAGAATCCAAATGAAACTGATTCTTTCAAAAATAACCAACCTAGCAAAGTTCCAACAATTGGTTGCAATAAGAAAAATAATCCTGAGGAACTTGAATTAACCAAAGTTAGTCCTCTATTCCACATAACAAAAGCCAATGCTGTCGAAATAACTCCTAAATACAACAAACTGAGAATTATTTTAGGTTCTAAGAAATCAATATTTACTAAACTTGCAGTATTCGTAAATATTACTGGTGTCAGGCAAATAATTGCGACAACTGTTGACATGATTGTAATCTGCAGTGAGCTGTAATGATTAACTTTTTGTATCAGGACTGACATTAAGGCCCATGTTAAGGCTGCAATAATTAATGATAATACTCCCAGTAAAATATTATTACCTTCCAAATGAATTCCAACAATCATGACTACACCGATTGTCGCCATCACTAAAGATACAACTTTAACACGAGTTATTTTTTCCTTAAAAATCAGCCAAGCAAAAATCACCATAAACGATGGAGTCGCTGAAGTAATTACTGCTCCGGTTTGAGCACTGGATAACCAAGTAAAAGTTTCTTGGGAAACTATTGAGATAGCATTTCCAATCAATCCTATTGCAATGATTAATCCTATGTCTTTTTTATGAATGCTCCATTTTTCTCTTTTTAAAATAGAAAATAATATTAAAAATATTATTGCTACTAAATACCTCAACCAAACTAATTGTAATGGATGAACAACACTAACTACATCCTTTACCACAACAAACATTCCACCCCAGATACAGGCAGATAAACTAAGTAAAATTGATCCTAAAATCTTTTTTGAATTCATAATATTTCCTTCCGTTGATTAACGGATAGCTGGAACATCACATTCATTTAATGGTGAATAAATCATTTTTACACCTTCTTTTTTGCAATTCAAACATTATATCACTAAAAAAGGCAAATCCATTCTGGATTTACCTTATTAATTATTATTCAATTTTAATTTTGCGTTCATTTTTGCAGGTCGTGTTCTCTCTAAACGAGTCTCATTCGATGACGATCCATCAAATTTAACTGAGATCCAAACACTAGCTAAAATCATGGCTGAACCAATGATAAAGCCAACTGAAATCTGTTCACCGAGCAACAACCAACCTAAAAATGAACCCACAATTGGTTGAATCAAGTAGAACAAACCAGATGAACCGGCACTGACGATTTGGAGGCCACGATTCCACATTACATAGGCTACAGCTGTTGAAACCGCACCGATGTAAAGTAAACTAAGAATAATTGTTGGGTCAGCAAAGTTAATACTTGTAAGTGATGACATATCACTCAAAATAAATGGTGTCAGAGCAACGACTGCTACTACGGTTGACATAATAGTAATTTGTAAAGAACTGTAAGTTTTAACTTTTTTAACTAAGACTGACATCAAGGCCCAAGCGATTGAATCAAGAACTAGGAGCAAAACTCCTAAAATAACATTAGTTCCTGACATCTTCAAACCGACAATCATTACTACTCCAAGAATAGCAATCACTACAGAAAGAACCTTAACTTTATCCAATTTTTCTTTGAGAATCAACCATCCAAAGATAATCATAAATGCCGGAATGGTTGAGGTGATAACCGAACCTGTTTGGGCATTTGATAAACCTGTACCCATTTCTTGAGCAACTAACGAAATGGTATTTCCAATGATTCCGATCCAAAAGATTAATTTCAAATCAGACCAATTGATGTGCCATTTCTCTTTTTTCATTATTGAAAATCCAATTAAGAATACTAATGCGATTAGATATTCCAACCAAACTAGTTGAATTGGATGTACCTCATTCACAATAATTTTTACAACTACAAACATTGCTCCCCAAATAATTGAAGCAATGGTTAAAAACATGGATCCGAGAACCCTTTTAGACTTCATTAGTAATATTTCCCTTCGCTTTGATTTCCTATGAATTCATTGCTACGCTACCCTCGCGAATAGCCGAAATATTACTGCTGTCAACTAACGATAAATACTCACCTTCCTTATGGTTAACACAATTCAGTATAACAACGCTAAATAATAAAACAACCAACCTAGCGTAGTAAACGTTTCCAGGGTAAAATTAACTTCAGAATGTCCGGAAAACGATTAGTATATCTTTATAGATACAGAAAGGTGACACTTAATGACTACTATTTATGACCTAGCAAAAAAGACTGGAATATCAAAATCAACCATCTCTCGAGTCGTGAGTGGCAACGGTTACGTAAGTGAAACTAAACGCAAAATCATTCTTGATGCAATGCATGAAATGAATTACATCCCTAATCAAGTTGCCAAGAATTTACGCAAAAAACGAACAAATACGATTGGATTTCTTACTAAGGAATATTTTCCTTTAGTGGGAGAATTTCTTAATTCATTTACCAAAATTGCTGCAAAACATGGCTACAGCGTCAACGTTTATTTCACCCAAACCGCAGATAAGGAGTTAAAAACTCTTAGATTACTGACAACTCACGCTTTAGATGCTGTTTTCATTCTCACTAGAATCAATTCATGGGATACTATTAGCTCCTATGCAAAATTTGGTCCCATATCGACTTGGCATCGAGTCAATCGTCCTAATATTTATTCTAACTTTATCGATCACTATCCTATCTATTATCATGTGATCGATCACCTTTATAAGAATGGTCATAAGAATATTGGACATGTCTTATCTAGTTTGAGAAATGCTAATACACGAGCCCGAATAAGAGCCATTGATGATTTCAATACTTCTCATCCTGATAGCAATCAAGATTTTCGGCTGTTCTACCATACTCAAACTGGGACTGGTGAAGATGCTGCAAAAAAATGGTTGGCTACTAAAAACCGGCCTTCTTCTGTTATGTTTTACGCTGATTTTGTAGCTGCGGAATTTATCTCCACTTTGCGAAAAAATGGCAAAAAAGTTCCTGATGACTGTCTCGTAGTCGGAAGTGACAACAGTGAAATTGCTCATATGATGAACATGCCTACTATTGATCTTTGTTTTAGAAACCAAGCGCATAACGCTTTTATTTACTTATATAACGAATTGAATCCTGATCGTTTACCTTATGAAAATCAAAATCCACATTGGGTCGATGCTTATTAATTTTTCCAAATTTACACTTGACCTAGGACCAATCCCACATCGTAATATATAAATGTACTAAGGAAGAGGTCATCGTTGTAACATGACTTCCGATAGTTGCAGACAACCATAAGAATAAATACCCCTTTATTCTAAAAATTCAAAAAGTTACTAAGTAAATTAATACCGGCTGCAACTATCAAATCCATTAATATATAAAAAACAATCAGGCATTAATGTATACAGCCAATACATTGATGCCTGATTATTTTTTGTTGAAGTTTTCTTAGTTAAAATCGTCTATTGAATATTTTATGGACTATTTTTATATAATAGAATTATTAAATTTACTGTTGGAGGTTTTTATGACTGATTTATTTGCAGATGGGACTATCTCTATCCATGGAGCTCAAGAAAATAATTTAAAGAATGTTAGTTTGGATATTCCTAAGCATAGAACGACTGTTTTTGCTGGTCTTTCTGGGTCTGGTAAATCTTCTCTAGTTTTTGATACACTAGCAGCTGTTTCTCGACGAGAATTGAACGAAACTTTTCCTAGCTTCACTCAACAATATTTGCCTAAATACGGTCAACCTGAAGTGAACCGAATTGATAATTTACCAGTAGCTATTGTGGTTGAACAAAAACCTATCGGTCGCAATTCTCGATCTACTTTAGCTACTTATACTGGTATCTATTCTGTTTTACGTTTAATGTTTTCTCGAATTGGACACCCTTGGGTTGGTTATTCTGAATGGTTTTCCTTTAACTTACCTCAAGGAATGTGTCCAAAATGCCAGGGTTTAGGTTTTGTTGACGACGTAGATGAAAAGCAATTAATTGATCCTAATAAATCACTCAATGAAGGTGCAATGACTTTTGCCGGCTTTCAACCTGGAACTTGGCGTTGGAAAGAATATGGTAATAGTGGCCTATTCGATTTAGATAAAAAAATTAAAGACTACACTGATGAAGAATATGACTTATTCATGCACGCTCCGCAACAAAAGTTAAAAAATCCACCAGCTGAATGGGGACGTACGGCATTATATGAAGGACTGGTTCCACGTATGCTTCGTTCCGTTATTCACAGTGCTTCTGGTCGTCATCATGAAGCTGCTTTATCAAAGATTGTTACTCGTAAACCTTGTCCAGTCTGTCATGGAACCCGTCTGAACAAAAAGGCTCTAACTAGTAAAATTGCTGGCAAAAATATTGCAGAAGTCAGCGATATGGATTTAGTAAGTGTCCTAAAATTTTTGGATAATATCTCGGATTCCAAAGCTAAAACAATGGTACGTGAACTGCGTAGTAAAATTCAAGCTTTAGTCGACATCGGTTTAGGCTATCTTTCCCTTGGCCGTGGAACTGATACTTTATCTGGTGGAGAAGCTCAACGAATTAAAATTGCCAAATATTTGACGAGTTCCCTGTCTGATTTAGTTTATGTACTCGATGAACCAAGTGTAGGACTCCATCCTCACGATATTAAATTAATTACCCAATCCTTAAAAAAGCTCAAGGAACATGGCAATACAATTATCCTAGTTGATCACAACCCTGCCATTATTTCGACGGCAGATTATGTCGTCGAAATGGGACCACAGGCTGGCAAAAACGGTGGTCAAGTGACTTTTACTGGTACCTACGACGAACTATTACAGTCAGATACGATTACGGGCAAAATGTTGCGAGAAAAAATCACTTTTCCGAAACCTCGTGAACCTCAATCTTGGCTAAATGTTAATCATGTAACTTCTCATAATTTAAAAGACGTATCTGCCAGAATCCCTCAAGGTGTAATGACAGTGATATCTGGACCAGCAGGTTCTGGAAAAAGTACTTTAGTCCAAGCCTTCAAACAACAAGTTTCTGATCAAGACTATATTGATTTGAGTCAGGATTCCGTAGGTTTGAATATTCGTTCAACACCCGCGACTTACTTGAATATTTTAAATCCTCTACGAAAACTTTTTAGTAAAGCCAATAACGGCGTTTCAACACAATTATTTAGTTATAACGGTAAGGGAGCCTGTCCTCGTTGTAAAGGTAAAGGTGTAATGATTACCGAGATGGCCTTCATGGATCCAATCGTTCAGGAATGCGAGTTGTGTCACGGTAAACGCTACAGCCAAGAGGCACTGCAATACACTTATCATGGCAAAGATATTTCTGAAGTTCTCAATCTTTCTATCAACGACACACTCAACTTTTTCAAGGATGTACCAGATATCTACAAGAAAGTTAGTCTACTCCACCAAGTTGGGCTTGGCTATTTAAACCTTAGTCAATCAATGACCACTTTATCTGGTGGTGAAGTACAACGGGTTAAGTTGGCGATGGAATTGAACCACACTGGGCGAATCTACTTCTTAGATGAACCAACTACGGGACTACATCTACAAGATACTCAACGTTTGATTGATTTGTTCGAAGGATTAGTTGACAAGGGTAATACTTTAATTTTGATCGAGCACAATTTAAAACTAATCTCACAAGCAGACTGGTTAGTCGACATGGGTCCCGATGCTGGTAAATTCGGCGGTCAAGTTTGTTTTGAAGGCCATCCTAAAGCTAGCTTAAACGACAAAAACTCTCGAACTGGTGCAGCATTGGCAGCTACAATTTCTTAAAAGCTCAAAAAGACTACTTCATTTGAAGTAGTCTTTTTTACTTGTCTATTCTCTGAATCTGCATTGTCATCAACATTAATTCTTCATCTGTTAACGGTTCACCAAATTTGATTTTTATGTAATCTGAAACTTTTTGAGCTATTTGAAATGCCTGTTCATCCTTACTTTTAACGATAGCAAATATCGCTGGATCATCGTTTTCAAACATATTATCAGCTATTATTCGTTCTATCAAAAATTTAATATGTACGATGCAACGCTGAAAATTGGGTGCCGAATCGTTAATTCCACCTTGAAATTGATATTTAATAATATTAACAATTCGACCAATAATTTGACTAGCTTTCAATGCATCCCGACGATCATCACTACCATTCTCTGCATTAATGATATGAGCGGCAATATTAGATGCCTCTTGATCTGAGAACTTAGTTCCCATTTCTTGATTCAGCAGTTTCACAGCATATGTTCCCACGGAAAATTCTTTAGAATAATAAGTCTTAATTTCCCAATAGACTTTATTTGTTATAACGATTCCATGTTCTTCACGTTCCAAAGCAAATTTTAGATGATCTAGCAAGGAAACGTAGAGTGCGTCGCTTAATTTTGTATTCAAACTGTCAGTAGCATAATTAATGATTTTTTGGGCAATCTCAATTAATTTCGGAGACGATTGAGCAATTGATGTCAAAAGTTGTTCGACGTTGCCATTGCTGACTGGTACGAAAACTTGATTGTAAGAATTACTTTCCAGAGTTGTTCCAGCTTTTTTACCATAACCTATGCCCTTGCCTAAGAGAATAAATTCCTGGTTCTGATCGTTTACAGCTAAAACAACGCTTGAATTCAAAACTTTCTTAATTTTCATCCATATCCCGCCTCCTTGTTTTTAACCTAAATCTTGTCCATTTGTAGCAATAACGTGTTGATACCAGCTAAAGGAATCTTTCTTGTAACGGTTCAAGGTTCCCTTACCTAAGTCATCCTCATCTACGTAAATGAAACCATAACGTTTCGACATTTGTGAAGTCGAGGCGCTGACTAAATCGATTGGGGCCCAACTGGTGTAACCCATCAAATCAACTCCAGAATCCACTGCTTTAATCATCTCACGGAAATGAGCTTTAAAATAGTCAATTCGATACTGATCATGAACTTTCTTATCAACCGTTAAAACATCCTTAGCGCCCATACCATTTTCAACAATAAACAAAGGCTTGTGATATCTATCATACAATTGTAGAAGTGAAATTCTCAAGCCAACTGGATCAACGGTCCAACCCCAATCAGTCGTTTCCAAATGGGGGTTCTTACCACCGACAATTGTATTGCCAGCGGTTAATTCGAGGTTATTCTCATCGTAAGATGAAACCATCGACATATAATAACTAAAAGATACAAAATCAACTGTATTATTTTTCAAAATTTCTAAGTCGTTTGGTTCCATTGCAATTTTAATGTGATGTTTCTTTAAAAAATTCAAAACTAAGGCTGGATATTCACCGAAAACCTGCACGTCCCCAGGGAAATAATTCATCGTATTCTTGTTAAATGATGCTAAAACATCACGTGGATCTGAAGAATTAGGATAATCAGTCAATTTAGTCAACATACACCCTACTTGGCTTCCAGAAATAATTTCGTGACAATCTTTAGTAACTAGAGCTGAAGCAACAAATTGATTATGGAAAGCTTGATATTCATCTTGCAACAAGTTATTTGATTTATCAGGAATAATGCCGGCTGAAGTGAATGGATGACGTGTGACACTGTCAATTTCATTAAAAGTTAGCCAATATTTAACATCGTCTTTAAACTCCTTAAAGCAGGCGTCACAAAATCTTCTAAACATATCAATAACATGCCGATCGACCCAACCATTGTATTTAACAGCCAAATTCAAAGGCATCTCATAGTGGGACAACGTTACTAAAGGTTCAATATTATTCTTATGCATCTCTTTGAAGACATCTTTGTAGTAATCTAAACCTTCTTGATTAGGTTCAGTTTCCTCACCAGTTGGAAAAATTCTTGTCCAAGCAATTGAAATTCTCAATGTCTTAAAGCCCAATTCTCCGAATAATTTCATGTCCTCAGGATAACGATGATAAAAATCGATTCCACGACGTTTAGGATAATATGTTGTATCGTCAGTCTTTATAGCCTCTTGAATACTTTCTGAAGTGACACCAACTTGCTTACTGTAATCTTTCACATCTACTTTAGGCTTGTACATTGCAACATCAGCAACTGATAAGCCTTTCCCATCAACATTCCAAGCACCTTCAACTTGATTAGCGGCAATAGCGCCACCCCACAAAAAATCTTTTCGTAATCCCATTATTAAACTCCTAACTTAGCAATATTCATAACTGGTTGAATCTCTTCATCTTCAGTTTGATTTTTAATTTCAGCGTTGACTGAATAGTCATTTTGATTAGTAACAATCATCATTGTAATTGGGTTGAATCCCGCTTTCTTGATAGCCTCCAAATCAAAAGTTTCCAGCAAATCGCCTTTTTTAATCTCCTGATCTTTCTCCACTTTAACATCAAAGTACTTACCATTTAATTGAACTGTATCCAAACCAATATGGAATAATACTTCAGCACCCGAATTAGTCTTCATGCCTAATGCGTGTTTAGTATCAAAAATCATTTCTACAGTACCATCTGCGGGAGCATAGAGTTTACCTTCACTTGGCACAACAGTAATTCCCTTACCTAACAAACCTTGTGAAAATACGTCATCTGGAACTTCTGACAAAGCTACTACTTTACCAGTAACCGGAGCATCTAATTCTTCTGAAACATTTTCGTTAGATTTAGTGTTTTCGTTACTTTCATCAGTTGATACTTCATTCCTCCATAAGAATAAGCCAGCAACAAATGAAACTGCAAAGGAAATTCCAAATCCAATAATTGCATTAACAATATTCATTGGATTACTTTTATCGACAAACATTGGCAAGCTGGCTAGACCAGGTCCAACAATAGTAAATCCAGCTAGGCCAACAATACCAACATAAGCACCACCAACGACACTACCGATAATTACACTAGTTAAAGCACGTTTGTGTTGGAGAGTAACACCATATAAAGCAGGTTCTGTAATACCAAATAATGCTGATATACCAGCCGAAATAGCTGTAGATCTAAGTGTTGAATCTTTTGTTCTCAAGGCAACGGCAAAACATGTACCGCTCTCAGAAATATTATGTGCTAATGAAGCTGGTAGATAAAGTGCTTCTTTACCGACTGAACTAAAAGTCGTAACAACGTATGGAATCATTGGCTTATGCATTCCTGTAGCAACCATGAATGGAAGAACGCCTGCCAATAGAGCTGTGGCAACCCACCCAAGATGTGTATTAATAAACAAAATAATATTTACAAAATATTGACCAACAACATAGCCCAAAGGTCCTAAGAAGAGCAGTGTAATCGGAGCAGTAATCAACATTGCCATCATTGGTACGAAGAAAATTCTAATTGGTTTTGGAGAATACTTAGTAAAGAATTTCTCCATAATTGCGTATAGAAGAACACTTAAAATTGCAGGAAATACTTGTGAACTATAAGTAACATTCAAAACGTGCATTCCAAATAGCTCTGTACCTTTAGTTAACATCGTTGTAATATCTGGTAAAATCAATACTCCAACAATGGATAAAGCAACTAAGGGATTAACATTTAATTTTTGAGCCGCTGTAACAGCAACTAACAATGGCAACAAATAAAGTGGTGCTCCACCTATTAAATTCAATATTTGGTAAGTTTGACTTTTATCGCTAATCCACCCGAACATTGAAATCAACATAAGTAGGGATTTTAAAATACCACCACCAGCAATTGCTGGAACCAATGGTTGAAACACACCAATAATGAAATCTAATACAACATGTCCAATTGACTGTTTAGATTTGTTTGCTGAAGCATTACCCTTAAAACCTTTTCCCAATACATCTTGAACAGCATCAAACATCTCTACAACATCGTTACCAATGATAACCTGACATTGACCACCAGCGATAACCGCTCCCAACACGCCTTGGACACTTTTAATTTTATCTAAATCTGCCTTATCAAAATCGTTCAAGGTAAATCTCAATCTTGTGGAACAGTGGATCAAAGTATTGATATTATCTTTTCCACCAACATATTTAACGATTTGACTCGCACTATCTTGTATAGCCATTACGTTCACTCCTCTCAGACACGAAAAAAGACAGCACCTAAAAAATTCAGATTTTACTCTGATTCTTTTAGATCCTGCCTGCTTTACCAGTTACATGTCTAATTATTTTCTTAACGGTTATTAATGTAAGCTCTTTCTTAAAAATTGTCAAAAAAACTTTAAAAAAATATCATAACCGACACTACTTGGTATCAGTTATGATATTAACTTATATTTAACCTAGGAATTTCATCATCTGGAGCCAGTTAAAGGCTAATTCAATCCATTTAGCTGTCCAAGAGTTCAAGTATTTCTTTTTACCTGGTTTTTGAGTCACGTACGTCCCAAAGGCCAACCCATGAATTCCGGAACCAAAAAGATGATATTCAACAGGAATATTCAATTCATTCAATCGATCGACATACTTGATTGTATTGACAACTTTTACCAATTCATCAGTCTGCGTCTGCCAAACAAACGCCGGCTTGGATTGTGAATTCACTAGTTCCTGAGCTTTCCACAAACTTTTATCTGCTGTGATTTGATTGAGTACCTTATCATCATTGGGAAAACTACCCTTTACCGTCATATCAATGACTGGGTAACCTAAAATAACGGCTGCATGTTGTCCTTGATACTGGTCCAAGTGATACTTTTGACGCAATTTAGAATTTGTTGCAACGCCGTTATAAGCTGCCACAACATTTCCTCCTGCTGAAAATCCAGCTAGAATTATTTTGTCTTTATCGGTGTGACGTGCTTCTGCTTGCTCAGTAATCCAGTCAATGGTCTTAGACATTTCTTCTAAGGCTCTTGGATAAACTGGTTCATTACCAATTAATTGATATTCCAAAACTACCGCATGCATGCACGAATTAAATCTTAAAGCTATTGGTTCTTCTTCCCTTTGTGAATGGAAGGTAAAACCACCACCTGGGCAAATAATCACTATCGGATAATCAACGTCTTGACCAAAGTCATCGACTTGATCAAGCCAATATCCTTTAACCTTAAAATCGTGATCAGAGATAGTGAGATTATATTGTTTCGTCTCCATATCTTCACGTTCTTCCTTAACTTATTAAGCCATTTTTACATTTAAATTCATCGGATCGGCTTTCTTTGCCAACATTTTGTCGGTAAAACCAAATAGATAAACTAATGCGACTGAGATTACAAGCGTACCATAATGTGAAATCAAATATCCATAGAAATTACTACCGATACCAACACCTGGCGTGATAAAGGCTGGGAATCCAATTAAAGAACCTGATAAGGCATAATTATTAACTTTCAAGAATCCGGTCAAAGCACCACCTAGAGCACTGGCAATACTTGCGACTACAAAGATTCGTTTATATTTCAAATTGACACCGTATAGAGCTGGTTCAGTTACACCGCAAAATGCTGATATTGCAGCGGCTAAAGACACTTCCTTGAGTTTCTTATCCTTAGTCTTTAAGAAGACTGCTAGAACAGCCCCACCTTGAGCAACTATTGTAATTGAAACAATAGCATTGATGTAACTGTGACCATTTGTAGCAATATCGTTGATAATAATAGGAATAAGCCCCCAGTGAAGTCCAAAGATAACCATTGTTTGATAAACACCACCAAGTACCAATCCCGAAAGTGTTGGGCTAAAACTGTAAATAGCTACAAGACCATTTGAAAGACCTTTACTTAAAGCGGTAATGATTGGTCCGACACCAATAATAATTACTAAACTTAAAATTAATGCTTCAATGATTGGAACAAAGACGCTTCTAAGATAAAGTGGAATAATCTTCTTCAAGAATTTTTCCACATACTTACCTAACCAAGCTGCCACAATAATTGGAAAAACTGATGAAGTGTACGAAACCAACGTTGTGGGAATACCTAAGAAGGTCGTGCTGGCAGTACTAGCTTTACTTGCCATAGTTACAAGACTTGGATAAATTATAATTCCACCAACAATAGCTAGAACAATCGGATCTGAACCCAACTTTTTGGCTGCAGTAAAACCTAAAACAACTGGTAAAAAGTAAAAAGTTGCGTCCCCAACTGCATTTAAAATAACATACGTACCACTAGTTGTAGATAATACTCTAAAGCCTGTCAAAGCTGCTAAGATTCCCTTTAAAATACCAGCACCAGCTAGAATTCCAATGATGGGAATCATTGAAGCTGTCAAAACACCAATAAAGTTACTGATACCACTCTTAACCTTTGACCAAATATCCTGAGAGTGATTGGCTTCCTTAGTAGTTTGGGCAACTGCCTCAGCTGTAGCAGAATTGTTCGCATATTCTGAACCAATCTGTGCTATAACGGCGTCATAAACGTCAGTAACAGCCTGTCCAATAACAACTTGATATTGACCACCAGCTTTGGCAACACTAATGACGCCATCCATATTTTCTATTTTTTGATCGTTAGCTTTAGCATCATCCTTCAAATAAAAACGTAATCTAGTAATACAGTGGATCAAACTATTAATGTTTTCAGTTCCACCAACATTCTCTACAATATCAGCTGCTAATTGATCATACTTGCCACTACCAATTTTAGTCTTCTTTTTGACAATTTCATCGATAGAAGCAACAGCTACGGTTGCCCCAGCCTTGACATTCTGGTCAAAATTGCTAGTCAACAATTGCTTTAAAATATCATTACTGTTAGTAATTGCTAGAATGACTGTATTCTGTTTACCAGCATCCGCAATCATTTTTAAATCCATTTTAACAACCGGTTGACCAGCCTCGATCTGATCACCCTGATTTATTAAAACTGTGAAAGGTTCCCCTTTCAATTCAACAGTATCAATACCCAAGTGGACCAAGACATCCGCACCATCTTGAGTTTTGATACCAAAGGCATGTTTAGTTTCTGAAACGAGTGTTACCGTCCCCGTAACTGGTGAAACGATGTCACCATTTGTCGGTTCAATAGCAAATCCTTGTCCCATTAGTCCTTGAGAAAAGACAGGGTCTTTAACCTGAGAAAGCTGTATAAGTTTCCCGTCAACAGGAGCCGCTAATGAAATCAATATTTGATTATTCATAACGTTCAGTCCTTCTTAAAAATAATTCCATTATTTGAGTACGCTTTCATTATATAGAGTACTTTTCTTATAGTCAATATTTATGCGAATAAATTTGTAGAGTAATGACGAACTTATATTTCAACTACTATACATTGGTTAATTTGCTTGTTTTACCAATATGAGAAGCCGTATTGATAATAATTTTATAGTGGTATGCCTATCTTATATAGATATTCCGATATAAAATATGTCATAATCTATATCATTATTTATAATTTATTTTTATAAATATTAACAACAATATACTTTTCGAATTTAATTTTGAATATCAAAATCATTTTTTACTGTCATTTTAAATATAAAACTCCTACATAACGAGATATAATTACATAGTTTGTGTCTTTAATACAGAAGAGGAGGTGCCAAGGTGAACTTAGCTTTTTTAGAAATAATTTTATTACGCCTCACATTAATAACTCTAGTTATTTTTATTATCACTATTGTTATTTATTATTGGAAATCTAGAAAGACCAGCAATAACTATTTAGAAAATAAAAATTTTAATTTAAAGTATTTCATTCAAAAGCAAGTTGATTTTAACGGAAAGATTATCGGCTATGAATGTCTTTTACGCCAACAACATACTGATGGATCATGGTCTCTGCCTGAACAACTTGACTCATTACCTTTACAACGAGTCGTTTTTCTTTTAGAAGATACTTTTAAATCCTTACCTACTGAAAAAATTCGTCTTTCAATTAATCTTGAATACAATCAAATCATTAGTTCAGATTTTCAATATTTCGTTCGCTGGACTATCTCTAAAATCGAACCTATGCAACTTTCCATTGAGTACACTTCCGCTTATGGTCCTAAGCATGTCAATCATTATTTATTTGAAAGCAGAATTAAAAATGCCAAAAAGTACGGTATGGAATTTAGTATCGATAACGTTGGTTCCGAAATGAAAAGTCTCAAACAAATTGAATGGATGTTACCTTTTGTCGATTCAATCAAATATTCCATGTGTAATTTTCGAAAGGAAGATCCAAATGTATGGTTAGATTTGAATTTACAATCATGGAATAAGATCTCTAAAGAAAACAATATCGAATTAATTTTAATGGGAATTGAAAATAAGGATGATGAAGATTTGGCAAAACTCTTAAAAATCAAGACCCGACAAGGATACCTCTTTGGTCATCCTGAAAACCCCAAGAAAATACGAGTAAAAAATGATGTCCAAAAAACAAAAAAATAAACAACAATTATATACTGATGAATACTTTGAAAAGGGCCATTGGTAATTAAAAATTCGCCAAACTTTAATGAGTCTAATTGGATGGTTAGCAGTCATTATTCCAATCGTTATAACGGTTACTTCTTTCTGGGCTAGTTTAAATCCTAAAATCCCTCACATTTGGTCCTATCCAGAAGGAATCTTAGAAATAAAATTTATCGGTGTTATTTTACTTTTCGCTTTTGTCATGTCAGGAATCTTTTCAATCAGCATGACTATTATCCAGAATCGAAAACGTCAAAGGCTGGTTCAACAATGGCCTACCTTTAATCCTATTAATCAAAAAAAGCGTGAAAACACAATTGATACATTTATTGACAAGCGTTTCGGCGACAAAGGATTCCGTGAAAACGTACGAACATATAACGTCCAACCTGAACAGAATCTCGATACCGATGAAATACATAAATTATATGATGAACATCATATTAACGATTTAGATTAGGAGAACAGCATGTACAACATATTTATTGATCATTTGTTTGAATCCACAACTTTAGGAACGATTCTAAATATCTGTCTTCTAATCCTTTGTCTCTACCCTATTACTGGCTCATTCTTGTGGTTCTTTGGAGCAATGTCTTACCGTTTCATCAAAACAGATAAGGAAGACAATACCTGGACAATTATTCCTCCTAATAAACAACCAATGATAACTATAATGATTCCTGCTCACAATGAGGAAGTCATGATTGAAGAAACAATTACTTATCTTTTTGAAAATTTAAATTACACTAATTACGAAATTTTAGTTATGAACGATGGCTCTACCGATAAAACCGCAGAAATAATTCAGCTTCTTCAGGAAAAATACTCTCGTTTACGCACAATCAATATCATCAAAAATAAAGGTAAAGCACATGCTTTCAACATTGGAATGCACTTTGCCAAGGGCGAATATATTTTAAGTAATGATGCCAATACAATTCCTGAACCAGATGCTTTAATGAAATATATGAACTTTTTTATTCATGCACAAGATATGAACACCTCCGCGGTTACTGCCAATATGGACGTTCAAAATCGGACATCTCTTTTGGGTAAATCACAGACAGTTGAATTTTCCAGTATCGTTGGTGTCATCAAACGAAGCCAAAGTTCTATCAATGATTCAATGTACGCATACAGTGGAGCCAATACTCTATACAAAAAGGACTTTCTCATTGATGTTGGTGGTTTTCGCCAAAACCGTGCCACTGAAGATATCAGCATTGCCTGGGATCATCAAACTATCGGTGCTGTACCGAGATTTGCCCCCAATATAGTTTTTCACATGAACGTTCCTGAAACAATCCATGATCTCTACAAACAGCGTAAACGGTGGGCCCAAGGTGGCACAGAAGTTTGGTTAACTAATTTAAAAAAGTTTATTCTTCATCCTATTAAAAGGCGCTATCAAATGTCGATGTTTCTGGACTCAACTCTGTCGATCATTTGGTCATTCTTCTTTGTAATAACCTCATTTGCCTTCATTTTCTTAATGATCTGGTTTGCTGTTCATGGAAATTATGAACGGATCTACCATGCTTTCTCAATTTCTTTTATCTTCGTCAGTTTTGAAATAATCGCTGGTCTACTGCAACTTATTACTGCATTATTGCTCGATCATCATGCAGCAAAATTAAAGTACGTTTTATTTGCTCCGCTATATATTCTTTTCTATTGGATGGTCAATCCGATTACAGTCGTTATGACTTTCATTCCGGCCATGAAAACTATCTTAGGCTTTGGTTCTGGAACTTGGGTCAGTCCCAAAAGGAAAAGTTTACAAAATAAGTAACTTTTTAACACCAAAATAACAGCTTCCATTAAGTATTCGAGACATATGTCATGTACTTGAGTATTACTTAATAGATGCTGCTATTTTTTTATAAATTTAGGAAGAAGGTAATAAATAGAATATTTTTCTAATCTGAAATAAAAGTTATACAAGTCTAAAAAGGGCCAATATTGGACTTTTAGTCACGAAACATTTATCATAACTAGGAAATTTCAATGATTCTAAAGGAGTATTACTTATATGAAACGGAAATCATGGATATGGCTATTGATCTTAGCCTCAGTCGTATTAGTAATCACTAAGAATCCTAAACTGATCTCACAAGTTAAGGAACAAGTTCATGAAACTAATATTAAACTTCAACCTTATCTTTATTCCTTACAGGCATCTGTCGATCGTAAATTAAGTGGCAAGACCAAAACCACCGATAATAAACAAGTCGGCAAAACTACCACTCCTATCGAAAGTCCTTTAAAAAATGTGACAACTTCTGATACTTACTACTTTCACTTTAAAAAGAATGTTCCTCAATCAGTTCGTGATGTATTTACTACCGCTGTTAATACTTATAACGATACTGGTATTGTTCGTTTAATCCCCGGAAGTGCTGAAACTAATAAAAATAGTATTACCTTTTTCATTTATCACAAAAAAATAGAAAATATTGCTTCTAACACTGTTGAATTAGGAAACGGTGGCCCTTCAGCATTAGTGATCAATCACTATGCTATCAATAGCGGTCAAGCCGGCTTGAATCTGGATTATCCTAATTTATCTGTTAAAGAATCAGTCGCACTTCATGAATTAGGTCATGCTTTAGGTTTAGCTCATAGTTCAGATACCAATTCAATCATGTATCCTATTGATCAAGGTGTCACAACTTTATCTAAAGGAGACATCGAAGGTTTAGAAAATATTTATAATCAATAAAAAAATTCCACTAACTCATTTTGAATTAGTGGAATTTTTTACATTTTCTTACTCTTTTTTTCTCTGATACTCTTGATCCAACGTGGCGAATAACCGAATTCTAAAGATATTTCCTGGTTCGTCATATTATCTAATTTGCCTTCACCAATAGCCTCTTTCAAAGCAACTCGATCATACATTTTCATAGGCAACTGTAACTGCGTCCCCCCTAAATAGCTCATATATCTTCAATAAGTTATCTTCTCCAACTATGTCATATAAGGCTTTATACGTCGGATGTAACATATCATAATTTAATTTGCTGCGCATTTGCACTCCCTCCATAACGATGTTTTTTCTAACATCATTAAAATATCAAAAAAATGCACAGCACTAAAAATACATTATACATGTAAGACTACATGCACAATATACTGTGCTTTTAAAGTGAAAGTAACGTTATGTCCAACATCTTATCAAAGCTATCACGCGCCGCTACAAGCTTATTGTCAAATTGACTATTTCCTATGTGAATAATTTCTCCAACAATCAAATCTCGCAACATTCTAGAAATTATTAGTTGTACTTTTTGGTCCTCAATGAGAGAATTCAATAATTTATTTAAAATTTCGAGAATAACCGGAAAACCATCATCTGAAATTTTATCGTCAACATCATTCGCAGGAATACTTAAAATTTTTTGAACTACTAAAAAATGACTCAAAGAAAATTGAACACTGACATTTGCAAAGGCCTTTATTGCGTCCTTACCAGACATTCCTAAGAGATCCACTCGCAATCTTTGTGACAATTGATTATAAAAATCAGCCGCTACAGCACCTTTAATCGCCATTACATCTGGAAAATAATTATAGATAGCCTGCGAACGTGTCCCTAACAACTTACTTAATCTAGTAAAAGTCAGGGATTCTTGATTATTTATAATTTGAACCGCTGCTGCAACAATTTTTTCTTTCGACAAAGTACGTGAAGTCAAAACTTGCCTCCTGCTTATAATTTATAAAGTATAAATTATAATTACGCTGTGTAAATATAATATATCTAATAATCAAATTTAATTCTAGTTAGCTCTGACAAATTCTACAATTAATAACCACTGTTTTTTCAATGGCAAATTTAAATAGATTGAAAAAATATTCCCTAACTCCAGATATCAAGTTTTTCATTTTTGTAAAAATAATCGTGATCATGCGATCCAATCGACCTTAATACTTTACATGGTGTCCCTACTGCTACAACATTTGCTGGCAAATCTTTTGTAACTACACTGCCCGCACCAACAACTGTATTATCGCCAATAGTTACACCGGGTAGAACAGTTACATTAGCACCTAGCCAAACATTTTTGCCAATATGAACCGACTTATTGAATTGATAATGCTTATTTGCTCGCAACGGTGGATAAATTGGGTGCCCTGCAGTCGCAATCGTCACATTAGGACCAAACATTGTATTATCCTCTACAAAAATATCTCCATCATCAACTAAAGTCAGATTGAAATTAGCGTAAATACCATTACCAAAGTGAACATGTTGCCCACCCCAGTTGGCGTAAAATGGGATTTCAATCATACAATCTGTTCCCATTTCAGCAAACATTTCCTCTAATAAATGCGTACGACCTTTGAAATCACTTCTCTTTAAAGCATTGTAAGCATCATTTTTCTCTTGAGCAGCTATTTGCTGTTGCATCAATTTGGGTTCATCTGGATTATAAACTTTTTCTTGCTGCATACGTTCTATATTTGTCATTTAGTCTCTCCACTTGTAAGCGATTACTGCAATTATAACAAAAAAGCTTCATATTCTATGAAGCCTTACAATTTAAGTATTCACGTCTGAAAAGATATAGCAGAATGATAATAACCAAAATAATCAAAATCATGGCCGTCAACATAATACTATGAATCCCTTGGAAAAAGATTTGTCTCATTTCAGGAATCAAATGTTGTGGTAAGTATTTTGCATCAGCAGCATTACTTAGCTTGTTCATCATTGCCATTGTAATACTTCCATGACTCTCTCTAACCCCACGCATCAAAGCAATGTTCAAAATAACTCCGTAGATTGAGGACATAAAAGTTTGACTCAAGATTCTAACTAAATAGGCAAATGAAGTTGAGATCGGCACATCTCGTGCTTCAACGTCAAACTGAACGGCAATCAATAAGGCATTGAAACAAATACCAACACCAAATCCTTCAAAAACACCCATGATTAACAGAAAAGTATAACTAGCGGTTTGTTTTGCAAAATACAATCCAGCAAACGAGATCAAGAAAGCAATTGTCCCGATACCTATGATCGAGTAACGACTAATTTTTCGCTGAATCAGAGGTTCTAACTCGGAACCAATGAAGTTAGCGATTGCTCCGGGAATCTGCGTCATACCTCCTATTAAAGCGCTCAAGCCCATGATTCCTTGTGCCCACATAGGAATATAGATATTGAAGGCTACGAATGAGCCCCACAATAAAGCAAACAGAATCAAATCGATTACTAATTTCTCATTTTTAAATAAACGGTTAGGTACAATTGGATCATCAACCCGATTCTCAACTCGTGACATCCACAATATCAGTAGTAGCCCCACAATGATAAATCCTAATGTGACAAAGATCGAGGAGACACCTAACAATTGAATTCCTACCAAAATTGAAGACAATCCCAGAACCATCAGGATGGCACCGTGATAGTCAACTTTGGCATGATTAAGATTTTCTTTGATTTTAAAGAAGAAAGCAATAATGATGATAGAAAGCAATGCTAACGGTAAGTTAATATAAAATACCCAATGCCAGCTGAAAGTATCAACGATCCAGCCACCTATTAAGGGACCGATAATTGATGTTCCACTGAAACCAGCTGAGGCAATTCCAATAACTTGCGAACGACGTTTAATATTCTTAAAAATTTGTGAATAGATGATAAAAGGAATTGTGTTCATCCCTCCGGCACCAATTCCCATGACACTTCTAGCGGTGATAAACCAAATAATGTTAGGAGCTAATCCTTGGAATAGCGCCCCTATCATGAAGACAATTGTCGCCGTAATATAAGCAACTTTATTTCCACATTTCTCACCAAATTTACTCCATAACGGTGTCGAAACGGCCATCCCCAAAAGAAAAATTGCAACGATCCAGCCCATATACTGAATACCATGCAAATCACTAATGATTGCTGGCAAGGCAGTATTAATAATAGTTGCATCAAGTCCAGCCATCATATTCGACAGAACTAACGCGAACGTAACCAGAATTTTTCTATTCCTACTCATATCCTTACTTCTTTCCCCTACAAATTCCATAAAAAATAAGACCCACACAATGTGCAATGTCTTACTTTCATAGCGTATAAATATGATATTTACTGAAAATAATTATCTACCTTTCAATTATAAACTTAATCGTTTAAACGTACAAATTGTAATGGTATAATCGTAAAAAGAACATACGTTTGGATATATTTAAAGAGGTGACTGGCAATGACTAAGGAAAGAACTTATATGGCAATTGATTTGAAATCGTTCTACGCTTCAGTTGAATGTATCGCTCACGATTTAAATCCTTTAAACGATAATTTAGTTGTTGCGGACAACTCAAGAACTGATAAAACCATCTGCCTAGCAGTCTCTCCAGCTCTCAAAAAATTCGGTGTACCAGGACGGCCTAGACTGTTTCAAGTTGAAAGAATGGTCTACAAACTTAATCGAGAAAAAATGAATAATGCTCCCCATCACAGTCTAACTAGGTATTCTTCTATCGACCGCCAACACTTATTGAAATCACCAACTCTCAAAATTGGCTATAAAGTGGTTAAACCAAGAATGAATTTTTACATGCAAAAGAGTGCTGAAATTTACGGCATTTATCTACGTTTTATCGAAGCCAAAAATATCCATGTCTATTCAATCGATGAGGTTCTAATGGATGTTACTGATTATCTAGAGCAACACGACATCACAGCTCACATATTAGCAAAAACGATTATTCAACAGATACAAACTGAAACTGGAATTACGGCTACCGCTGGTATTGGCACCAATCTTTATTTGGCTAAAGTAGCGATGGATATTGTAGCTAAACACATCCCTGCTGATCAAGACGGCGTTAGAATTGCTCAAATGAATGAACATCAATATCGTCAACTGCTTTGGGCTCATCAACCTCTAACTGATTTTTGGCGTATCGGTCGTGGTTACTCTAAACGTTTAGAGAATTTAGGACTGAAAACAATGGGTGATATTGCTCGTTGTTCTCTAGGAAGCTTGTCAGACGATATGAACGAAGAAATCCTCTATCGTGAATTCGGAAAGAACGCTGAATTATTGATCGACCATGCTTGGGGTCATGAAACAACCACTCTCACCGATATTAAGAATTACCATTCTGACAATCATGGACTTTATTCCAGTCAAGTTCTAATGAAGCCAACATCCTATGATGACGGTTTAAAGATTGTTCGTGGCATGAGTGATAATCTAGCTCTCGATTTAGTTCAAAAAAAATTAGTAACTAATTGTGTTGGTTTGATCGTCAATTACGATATTAAAAGCTTGCAGATCGACAACAGTTTCAATGGTGATCTAGTTGATGATTATTATGGTCGCAAAACCCCTAAGCCAGATCACAACCACGTTAAAATGTCTGCCTTCACTTCTTCATCTAATGAACTACGTCAGATTTTCAAAAAGCTTTATGAAGACAACATTAACAGTAAATTACTAATTCGACGTGTCACCCTCACTGCTAATAATTTAACTGATGAAAAATTGGCCCAACAACAAATAACTTTTAAACAGACGGATTTGTTTTCCAATACTTCAAAGGAAATTATTCAAGATAGGCATTCCCAAATCAAACGCAATCGCGATCGTAAAATTCAGGAAACTATTCTGGATTTACAAAAGAAGTTCGGTAGTCGCAACATTATCTTAAAAGCTTCTGATCTAGTAGAAGGTTCAACTACAATTGAAAGAAACAATCAGATTGGAGGTCATCATGCTTAATGGACGAAAAAAAACTGATTGAGCAGCAAATATTTAACGATACCTCTGCATATCAAGACATTATGGACCTACCTTATAGTCCTTCTAAACGTCATTTACCAATGGAACAGATTGATCGTGCTGCACAATTTGCACCTTTTAGTGCTTTAGAAGGTTTTAGTGGTCTCATTAAAGAAAAAACTAAGGACTATACTCGTAAAAAATACTCCACTGTAACTGAAGAAAAGCATATTACGAAACAATTAAACTATTTGCACACGCACCATTTAAGGGTAGATGTGAATTATTTCAATGAAGAATCCGGTTATTATGAGCATCTCAAAGGTTACCTTCAAAAAATTGAACCACAAAAAGGTCGAGTAACTTTCGACAAAACTTCTATCATCATCGTCAATATCCGTGCCATTAAATTAGCGCAGTAAAAAAGCCTCGAACTTTTATAATCGAGACTTTTTTACTCTATGAATCTTGACGTGTAGCCGCAATATCAACTTCACGAATATTAACTTCTTGAGGCATGTCATACATAAACTTGACTGTTTCAGCAACATGCTTAGGATCAAGTACTACTCCACCCATGGTTTCTTCCCAAGCAGCATAATCCTTCAAAGCTGATTTACTTGTCACATGTGTTAACAATTCTGTTTCAGCGGCACCTGGAGCTACCATCATGATACGAACGTTTTTAGCAGAGTTTTCTTCACGAATAGTTTCAGACAAGCCATGAACACCAAATTTGGAGGCTACATAAGCAGCATGATTAACAAATGTTTTCTTACCAGCAATTGATGACATATTCAAAATTGTACCGTGTTTGCGTTCACGCATGTCATTTAAAACAATTTGCGTACCATTCAGAACACCCATAACATTAGTGTCCAACATTGTTTGCCATTCTTGCGGATTTTGATTTTGAACATTTCCTAACAGCATGACACCGGCATTATTGACCAAAAGGTCAGTTTTACCATATTTAGTTTCAGCTTTGCGAACGGCCTTTTCAAATTGTTTATAGTCAGTAACATCAACCGAATCAAGCATGACGTTTTCCATACCTGTAGCTACTTCTTGAAGTTTTTCCATTCTACGTCCTAGTAGCAACAATGGAAACCCATCAGCATTAAAAATTTTAGCAATTTCAGCACCAAAACCTGAACTTGCACCTGTTATTACAACTAATTTTTTCATATTTATATCCTCGATACTTAAAAAGATTTTTTCAACGCTTTAAAGTATAATTGCAGGTATTATGAACAACAAGTACGCACTTTCAGGTTACTAGCTGTGGAAAACTAAGAGGGAAACTTATGGCAAAATATTTAAACGAGTTTGATGCCACTATGCAAATGATTCAAGGAAAATGGAAAATCATCATTCTCTATGAATTAGCCGAAACTGGTCAGGGTCGCTTTGGTGAATTACAACGACATATTCAAAATGTTTCACATAAAACATTAGCTAATCAACTACGCGAACTGGAAACTGACGGACTCATTATCAGACATGACTTTAAAACTGCTGAACCACACGTTGAATACCATTTAAGTGAAAACGGTAAATCCCTGATTCCTATCTTGGATGCCATCTGTACTTGGGGTGATACTCATGTTGATCACAATTTAATCGAACGATCTTTGTGTGACGAATAAAAAGCCCCAACCAAATCGGTTGAGGTCCTTTTTATCCCTTTTTCTGTTCCGTTAAGGTACCATCTCGCATAACGAATACCCGATCGGTCGGCGTTAACAAACGTGTATCATGGGTAATCATAATCACACCTCGATGATATTCATGAGCAATCTTAGCTAATAAACTTACCACTTGGTTAGCTCTTTCTGAATCCAAACTAGCCGTTGGTTCATCCGCTAAAATCACGTCAGGATTATTATATAAAGCTCTGGCAATTGCAGCGCGTTGACGTTCACCACCAGATAAATTGCTAGGATAATTAGTTGCTACATCAGTCAGATCTAGCATTTTTAACAAATCAGCCTGATTCATTGTCTCCCTATGGCTGGAGGTAAATTTATCAACTAATTTGAATTGTTCTTTAACTGTCAAAAAGGGAATCAAATTGGATGCCTGTAAGATAAAACCAAACTTATTAAAACGTAAGTCGGTTTTCTTTTTAGAACTCAACTTAGTAACATCTTTTCCACCGACATAGATTTCACCGGAGGTTGGTGTTTGCAATAGTCCCAAAATGGTTAATAACGTCGTTTTACCAGAACCAGATGGTCCAATAATAGCGTTGAATTCACCTTCATCGAGGGTAAAATTAGTTTTATGTAATGCTTCGACTAAGGTTCGACCTGAACCGTATTGTTTAACTACATCTTTAACTTCAATTAAATGCATAAGTTTAACCCCCTTCGATAGCTGATAATGGATCGATTTTCAAAACTTTACGCATTGATAGAGTTCCACCTAATAGCGCCATGACCATAATTGCTAAGGTCAATAATCCATATGCTGGCCAATTACTGTAGAACGGCACTGTCTTTGGTAATCCCAACTGAGTTGCGGCAATCGCTACTAAGGCCAAACCAGCTCCAAGTGCGGTTAAAATCAAAATCTGATAGAATAACGCCGCTATGATCCGAGCTGTTCTGATACCTTGGGCTCTCATGACACCATAGAGACTAATCTTTTGAATCGTTATGATGTACATGAAAATTCCAATAATCAAGAAAGTAATAATAATCATTGCACCTATCATAAAGGCAAAGACCATAATTTGTGCCGTATATCCTGGAATATGATTAATCAAATCAGGAATCGTAATTTGTGACAATCCTGATTTTTTAATCTTGGTCTTATCACGAATTACTAAGGCACTGATATTCTTTGCTTGATTCGAACCGTACTTCAAAGTTCTAAAAGTATTCATATTAGTAAAGATGATTGGTACCGTGAAGAAACTATTATCCTCGGTCAAACCAACAACCTTGTAGAGATCTTTACTGCCATTGATCTTTATCTCAGAATTAAGCTTAATATTATCATTTTCCAATTTTGAATCAGCAATGACCTCTTTACCATTCTTCGGCATTCGACCAGCCGTCAATTTGGGACTGATAAAACTATTCCAGTTTACACCGAAAATGTTGGTATTAATTTTCTTATCTGACCCTTTAAGTTTTGTAACGACTGTCATCTGACCAACCGGTACAACATTTTTACTCTCATAGTCCTTATAAGAACTTTCGGGAATATTTGACACTGTCAAACTTTTATTAGAATAGCTTGAAACAACTACAGATTCGGCATTCCATTGATCGACTGCCGTTCTATTTCCCCTTGCCAATCCTACAGCTAAACTAGTTAGAAAAAAAACCATATAACTGATTAGAAAGACTGTGAAAACAACCAAGAAATATCTTGTTTTATTGTGGAGAATTTCCTTTATCGCTAAAAACATATTCTCACCACCATTTCACTTAATTAACGTTTGATAAACGAAATCACAATATAAATATATCCCATCTATTTTTATAGAACTAACGTTGAAGTAAGCCTACCACTAGAAAATTTTTAGCACAATTTATTTAATTTGGTAGATTGCAACAATTAATCGAATTTTTCGGACAAGTCACCAAAG
>NZ_AZES01000008.1 GCF_001434985.1 Companilactobacillus paralimentarius DSM 13238 = JCM 10415
GACGAATTTACAATTGAAGTGCAACGAGTAAGAAGAAAATAAAAAAGAACTCATAGCCTGAGTCCTGTAAAATGAAGTCACCACAACAATCATCTAAAGGAGATCCTAGGCTATGAATCCGTACAACCATCTTACCTTAAAAGACCGAGAATGCATACTGTTGGGCATCACTTTAAACGATACCTATCAAGTTATTGCGGAGAAAATTGGGTGTTCTAAAACCACCGTATCGCGCGAAATCAAGCGCAATGGTGGTCGTAAGGTATACTCGGCCGTCAAAGCCCAAGAGAACTATCAGGGACGGCGGCTAAAAAGCCGCCGTCCTAAGCTTCTAACTGATTTGAAGTTACGGGATTTTGTCCTTCACTGTATTGTTAAACGTCAGTGGTCCCCGGAACAAATTTCCGGTCGTTTAGTCCACGAAAACAGTGAATGGCATGTCAGTTATAACACCATTTATCGTGGGATTGAACGCGATAATTTAGGCATCAAATGTAAGAATCACGGGGCTCGTGGCTTTGCCCGTAAGCTCCGTCACCGTGGTAAAACCCGAAAGGTCAAGGGAACCATTAAGGAACGTCGAGGACGATTTAACGACGTCCCTTCCGTTCATGAACGACCTGTTTCATGTGAGAATCGAAGCCGGTTTGGTCATTGGGAAGGTGATACCGTTCGCGGTAAAACCGGGCGTTCGGCCCTGGTAACCTTGGTGGACCGCAAATCTCGGTATTTATTATCCCAGCGGGTTCCCAAAGTAAACGCGAAGAACGTCACACAAGCGATGATTGACCTCTTGCATACTGTGACGCCCAAACAAGTTCGGACGCTTACGCCGGATCGTGGAACTGAATTCGCAGGATACCGCGAAGTTAGTCAAGAGCTAAGTATCCCAGTCTATTTCCCAGATCCTCATGCGCCTCAGCAGCGGGGAACCAATGAGAATACCAACGGACTTATCCGTGAGTATTTCCCCAAAGGAACCGACCTAGACCAACTGACTGACCAAGATATCGACAAGTTTGTCAGGGATTTAAATCACCGACCACGTAAGGTCTTAGGCTGGAAGAGTCCATTTGAAGTTTTCTTCGGGACAAAGTTGCGCTTGATTTGACAATTCGTC
>NZ_AZES01000095.1 GCF_001434985.1 Companilactobacillus paralimentarius DSM 13238 = JCM 10415
CAAAAATAGAGTTGATGGCAAAATGCCTATCAACTCTATTTATCGTACAGCCTAATTAATGTCTTATCTTTTGTTAACTCTGTTGCAAATCCATATTTTTGATAAATATGGATGGCGACAGGGTTATTTTTATATACTTCTAAAAAGATTTTCTTTAGTGGTGATGATTTAACCCAATCAAGAATATCCTCAATTAAGTAAGAGCCAATACCATTATTCCAAAAATCTTTATCGACCACAATTCCTAATTCTGCTTGTTCATCATCTTTAGCTTCAATTCGACAATAGCCAATGATATCTTCATCAAAAATAGCTACCATCAACTCATCAACTTTAGATTGATAAATAGCATCCAAAGATTCCCTCTCATTATCAACAGTTAAATCTTTTAAATCTTCAAATATGATAAAGTCCGACTGTTGACTAACCTTCTTTAAAAATTTTATTAACTTAGAGGCATCGTTAGGAATACTCTCCCGTAAAGTTAGTTCTTCACTCATTAAAGGTCTCCAAACTTACGATCAGCGTATTTTTCGCCATGCAATTTAAAAACAATTTGACGATCAGTATCCGATAAACGGGCAATATTAATCGAAATATGTTCCGTCGGAATTTCATCTTTAATAAATTGAGGCCACTCGACTATAGTAATTCCATTACCATTGAAGTACTCATCAAATCCCAAATCTTCATCAGGACTACTCTCTAAACGATACGCATCCATATGATAAAGTGGTATTCTTCCGTCTTGATATTCACGTATTAAAGTAAAAGTAGGACTCTTAACGTTCCTTTTTATTCCTAAGCCACGTGCTAATCCACGCGTCAAAGTGGTTTTACCGACACCCAAATCACCATTTAGAACAATCACATCCCCTGCTTTTAACAATTCGGATATCTTTGCTCCCAATGCTTCGGTCTCTTCATATGAATGGGTTGTTAGTTGATATTCAAGCATAATTTCTCCTAAATTTTATAATGCTAAGGCAGCCGTCAAAATAGCAGACTTGTAAACATCCTCTTCATTACAACCACGTGATAAGTCAGAAATTGGCTTAGCAAGTCCTTGCAAGACAGGCCCAATAGCTTCAAAGCCACCTAATCTTTGGGCAATCTTATAACCGATATTACCTGATTGTAGATCTGGAAAGACGAAGACATTAGCATGACCAGCAACTTGTGAACCAGGAGCCTTTTGGGCACCAACACTTGGTACAAATGCAGCATCAAATTGTAATTCACCATCAAGAGCCAAATCAGGTGCTAACTTATGAGCAATTTCAGCAGCTTCAGCTACTTTAGTTACATCATCACTTTTGGCACTACCTTTAGTTGAAAAACTAAGCATAGCAACTTTAGGGTCAATGTCAAAGAGTTTAGCACTCTTAGCAGTTTGAACAGCAATTTCAGCCAATTCTTGAGCATTAGGATCAATATTAATTGCACAGTCAGCAAACATGTAACGTTCGTCGCCCTTTTGCATGATAAATGAACCACTAATTCTTGAATTACCAGGAGCTGTTTTGACAATTTGAAGGGCTGGACGAACAGTATCACCAGTTGAGTGAATTGCCCCAGAAACCATACCATCAGCTTTGTCAGTATAAACTAACATTGTTCCAAAATAATTATTATCTAAAAGCATAGTTTCAGCTTGTTCTTTAGTATTCTTACCCTTACGACGTTCAACAAATTTATCAATCAAAATATCAAAATCAGCATATTTCTTAGGATCAATAATTTCAATTCCAGAGATATCAAATGATTTTTCATTAGCAACTTGTTGAATCTTATCTTGTTCACCAATTAAGATGGGTTTTAAAATATTTTCTTTAAAAAGTCGAGTTGCGGCGCCTAGAATTCTAGGTTCTTCACCTTCTGGGAAAACAATTGTTAAATTCTTTCCATCAATTTTACTTTTAAGGCTTTCAAATAAATCCATTATTATTCCTCCGTCTCATCGGCATTCTCAGGTAATTGCCAATTTATTTCCTCTTCATTATAGTTTAAAAGTGCAGCATTTGCTTTAGAAAATGGTTTTGAACCAAAAAAGCCATATCTAGCAGCAAATGGACTAGGATGTGGAGAAGAGATGATCGTATTCTTTGATTGATCAATCAAAGGAATTTTACTTTTAGCAGCATTTCCCCAAAGAATGAAAACCACTTTTCCACGTTCAGATAGTGCATGAATTGCGTAATCAGTTAATTGCTCCCAGCCTTTTCCCTTGTGTGAGAATGCTTGTCCACGTCTAACAGTCAAAACTGAGTTCAAAAGCAATACACCTTGTTGAGCCCAGGCTTTAAGATAGCCATGTTCAACCGGCGTACAGCCTAAATCATCCTGTAATTCTTTATAGATATTTCTTAGTGAGGGCGGTATTCTTACACCCGGAGCCACTGCAAAACTACAACCAATAGCTTGATTAGGTTCATGATAAGGATCTTGTCCCAAAATCACGACTTTAGTGTCAGCAAATGAGGTCCACTGAAAAGCCTGATAAATATGGTGCATTTCCGGATAAATTGTTTGGGTATTATATTCATTAACAAGAAATTCACGCAATTGTTCATAATACGGTTTGTCAAATTCACCCTGAAGAACACCTTGCCAATCATTTTTTATTAGCGTTTTCAAATTTACACCTACCTGTTTGATATTAATTCCATAAAATATGGTAACATTCACATATAGCATAACGCACTCGGAGGGAACTTTATGATTAAATTAATTGCATCCGATATGGATGGTACATTATTGAACGATAAAATGGCTGTTTCAGATCGTAACATACAAGCCATTAAAGATGCCCAAAAGAATGGCATTGAATTTATAATAGCAACTGGTCGAAGTCTTGATGAGGCTAAGCCCTTTTTGAAAAATCGAGTTCATCCCGGATATATTACTTTAAACGGCGCTGAAGTATATGATGAGAATGAAAAACTTATTTCAAGTAATCCTATTTCTGAAAAATCCAAAACGGAGGTTATTAATTACTTAAAGGAACACAAAATTTACTTCGAAGTAGTTACTAACAAGGGAATTTTCTCAGATAATAAAGACCTGCGTGTTTCTAGTTTAGCGGAATTATTGGTCAAATTAAATCCTAGTACAACTTATGAACAGGCACTTCAAGATACTTTGTCCCGTATCAAGTTAACACCGATGAACTTTGTCGACAGCTACGATAAAATTCTCAGTGATCCTTCCTACAAAGTTATGAAATTACTAGCCTTTAGTGGCAAAGAAACAGAAGTTCTAAACCCCTTAAGAAAAGATATTGAAAAAAATATTGATGACGTCGTTGTGACATCATCTTCACCAAACAACGTGGAAATCAACAGTATTGACGCTCAAAAAGGTATCGCTCTTTTACAATTTGCTAAGGATAAAAATATCTCTCAAGAAGAAACAATGGCCATCGGTGACAATCTCAATGATGAATCAATGATTCGAGATGCAGGTGTTGGTGTTGCCATGAAGAATGCTATCCCCGCTATTGCCAAATTGGCACAGATCCAAACAGACAATAACGTTAATGACGGTGTTGCTCAAATTGTCGAAAAAGTTATTGCAAAGGCAAAGAATCAGAATAAATGATGAATCTTTATATTCGAAAAGCGGACTTAGCGGTTGGTAACATCTTAGTGGTGATCAATCAAAATAAAGAAACTATTTTTATTGCATCACGTGATAAAAAAAATCCTTTCTTGATTAAATTGTATAATCGTTTGAATACGTTGATCGGTGAAATAAAATTAAAAAACAACTTTTTAAAAATTTACTCAATTGAAATTAATGGGGAAGAAAAAGCAACGATCAATGCCATCCCCATGTTAGATCTGAAATACGTCCATCTTAGTAAAATCAATTGGAATGTTACAGGAAATCTAGTTATGTCCGATTATCACGTTACTAAAGAAGGTAAAGAAATTCTTTGCGTACAACCAACCATCTTGGCACAAGGCCATCCTGGATTGGAATTAGATTTTGCTAACATGGACGATGGTCCTGTTGGTACTCTTTTGACTATCTTTTTAAATAAGTACATTAAACTACCAACCCTTACTCCTAATGCGGATCTGGATAATAGTTTACTGAAAAATAAAATTCCTTACTTAAATAATTTCAAGAGTAAGTGTAATTAGAAAATAGTAGTTTGATTAGGGAAACAATTATGGTATATAATCTTTCCAAACAAAAAGCGTTCGTATCAACCGTATTTATAATACTAGGTTGATACGAACGCTCTTTTTATTATTAATATATTGCTGAACGGAAGACAGCAGAATTATTGTTACTCTGTTAATATACATTCTAACCAAACTTCAATAAGAAATATTCTTCCTTCAGAACTATTTTGCTAAATCATATTGCATATGATTATATAAGTGACTACCGATATACAATTGACCAACTTTCTTGAAACCTGTCTTTGTATATACATGTTTGGCAGGCTCATTGTTTACATCAACATTTAAACTAAGGATTTTTTCACCACGGTCACGCATAACTTCAATAAAATGTTCCATCGTTTTTGTTCCAATACCTTTGTTTTGATAAGCCGGAGCTACTGCAAATGAATCTAAGTACCATTCACCAGGCCAAGCTTCCTTATCGCCAAACAAGTTCTTTTCTTTAATACCATACTTGTGCATAATCTTGATCAAAGGTTCATCAATGCCGTCCTCTAAACTTTCAGGATAGCCGACCATAATTGCTACTACTTCACCATCAATTTCGTTAACGAGAATGTTATCTAATCCATAACGATAGCCTGGTTGAAAGAATCCCTCTTTGATAACCTGAGCCATCTTTTCATCGCCAACTTCTTTAAATACATCGAGTTCCATCTCATCAAAGATTTGGAAAAGGATTGGCAATATCTGATCCGCATCCTCTGCTTTTGCATTTCTAAACATTTTTCCACCTCAAGTATATATAATACATGAAATTCGAATAATCTCAAATTAGGTGTTAAACGCAAAAAAGCAATGATTCTTATCATTACTTTTTTCGCAAAATTATTACTCGTAGCCCCTTTTCTTAAATTTAATCAAATCAGTGATCAAATAACTCATTGACTTGATTACATTTATTATCATAACCAACTTCTTTTCAGCTTTATATATGCAGTTTTCTGAAAGTGTTCAAAAATTGAACACTTTTTCAAATCTGTTTAAAAGTAATTTGAAAAAATTCCAAATAATGGTTAACTTCCTGAATAATAAATTCAGTCTTCATTTCCAAACCATTATCCAACCAATTAATTATAATAAAACACAAACCACTAACTAGGTAAATATTGTCTGGATTAATCTTAAAGTTATATTTTAAAAGTTGACTGTTAAAAATATTGATCAAAAATTTCCTTCTAATGTTCAATTCAGCCAATCGATAAAAGTTCAGACTAAAAGTTTTATTTTCACTAATATATAGAACAAATTTACCGATAAATTTGTTAAAATCATCACTCTCTTTAATTGCTACGTTTAGGATTTTTTTCTCAAAGGTAGCCATATAAATATCTTCAATACTATCGAAATAATAGTAGATTGTACCTCTAGTAACATTAGATGCTTTAGTCAAGTCAGTTACAGTAAATCTTCTCACTCGATTGACTGATAGCTCCTCAAACATTGTATGGATTAGATGATCAACAGTTCTATTCACAGCATTACCTCTCCTCAATTTTACTTGTATCCTAACAAAAAAGTGACTTTTTTAATATACTTTTTAGTCGATTTTGTGAAGAAAATAATAATAAATAAAATGCTATATTTTATCAAAAATTATATAATCAATTTTCTATTTTTGATGATATTTAAGAATTATAATGATTTTGAAATCGAATTTTTATGAGGGGAAAATGCTGATATGAACAGAAAGAAAATTGCCTTACTAACAAGTTTAACTATTTTTAGTGGTACCAATATTCCATTTAATAATTTAATCAATAACCACTCCAATAATGTAATTAAGGCTGCACAAAGAAAGAAAGTATCAAAAACTGAATCGAAATATCCCGATATTATGAAAAAATTAGATATAACTTCTATGCAACAATACGACAGCAATATTCTCTTTATGAGTATTGCTCTGAAAAATTTTTACGTTAAAGCTTTTCATACCGATGATTCTGGTAAAACTAACATATTATTGGCACCTCTAATCACCAGCAATCAATATTTTGTTACATCCGTTAACCTTGACCACAAAATAAAAAAGAATCAAAGGATAACAATCCAAGGATTCTTAAACGGGAAAACTAAAATTAGTAAGAAACAGAATTTTGACGATAAATATATTAACAAGAGTGCTGTTTCTGTCTTAGTAGATCAAATTAGTTATTGAGAAAATAATCTCTCAAGCCATCTATATCACGTAATTTATCGATTGCATGTTTTTCAATTTGACGAATACGTTCTTTAGTAACTCCTAACTCCTGTCCAATCTCTGATAAAGTTTGCTGACCATGATTATCAAAATCATAACGTTCAATTATAACTTTGGCCTCCCTCTGAGTTAACCGTTGATGCAATTGTTTGTAAAGATCTTCACGCAGAAAATCATTCTCAACAATGGTTTGAATACTTTGTTTCGTATCTGGCAAAGTATCAGCCAACTGACCATTTTCATTATCGGATACAGAATGATCCAAACTCATAGGCTTCGATTTCTCACGGTCAACTTGCGATAAATACCGATATTGTTTTTCATCTACATTGGCTTTTTGACATATCCAAGATATATTTACTCTGCCATATAATTCCATGCTCTGATTCTCAAGTAACTTAATTAACTTGATTGTTGCAGCTTTATGACTTGGTATACGAATAGTCAAATTAATACTATCTTTCTCATCTAAAATTTCTTTTCTAATCCACCAATATGCATAGGTCGAAAACTTATTATCTTTTTTACTATCGTAGCGTTTCACAGCTTTTATCAGGCCAATGTACCCTGCTTGAACCAAATCCTCCTTACTCAATCCAGACCCTAAATAAGAAGAATAACGATTGGCAAAACTATGGACCAAACCACTATTAGTTTCAATTAATTTAGATAATGCATGAGCATCACCATTATTGTATTCTAGAACATACTTTTCATTATGTCTAAAATTGATTTCATCTGGACGTACAACATTTTCATATCGGTAAATCACTTTATTATCAGAACGCTTTAAAATGATTTTAAATCCATAAAAATTATAAATCATTATCTGTTTCTCCATCCGCTTGGTATAACCCTTCCAAGCCCATTTTTTTATATAATTCTTGATTATTTTTTTCTTTAAATTTTGTAATTTATTCATTTCTGACTGAATTTCATTTATTTCTTGTAAATAATTATGAACAACTTTCTCTTGTTCCTCTAGACTTAGTTGTGGTAATTGATATTCACTTAATGTTTTTATCGGAATTTGTCTAACTGTTGTACCCACTGTAATACTATCTAATTGAGCCCGACCGATAGGACTATCCAAAAACAATTTTAAAAAATCTGGATTATATAATTTGGGATTAACTCTCAATCTGACTAAGTTGCTGTTAATCAAGGTCTTATCTTTAACATTCTTAGCCATCAATAACTTAAATATGCCTCGAACAGTCATTACAATATCTCCATCTTGCAACTCGTAATTATCAACCTTGGTTCTTCCCTCTACATCTCCTCGTGACATCTTGTCATAGTTAATACTTTTAGAATCTATGTCAGAAATTTTCATAATCCAGTACTTACCTTCTGGATTTTCATTCTTAGAAACCATATTATATCCACGATCTATTTTTGAAACATTTTTAAGCGCTATAGTATTACCATTATAAAAATCTATTAAATTAATATAATATTTTTGATTATCAAAATTATAAACCGTCTTTTTTATATATCTTTCAACCATCATATTTTTAGTTGAAACTTGATTATTAGGTAAAATCATTGAATAATTCTTAATTTCTTTAAAACTTTGAATCGTTGTTACGATTTTTTCGATAGATTCATCAGTTAACTTAGTTCCCTTTCCCTCTTGGACTAAGGATTCTTTTGGAACCTTTACAAATAATATTTTATTTTTCTGATCAGGCGATTTATCATGATTAAATATTAAAACACTAGTTGGAACAGCAGTACCTGCTAACAATCCTCCAGGTAAAGAGATAATAGCTTCAAATAAGTCATTTTTTAGAATATTTTGACGAATTTCATTCTCAGATCCACCTCTGAATAAAGCACCCGTGGGAAGTAGTACTATTGCCCGACCAGACAATTCTTTAGATGAATTTATGGCATTCATAATGAATCCCCAATCAGCCTTTTTTAAAGGAACCGTGCCAAAGGAGTATCTGTTATACTTATCATTTTTGTTCAAATCTTTATCAAATTGGGAAACAAATGGTGGTTCTGTAATTACTACATCAAATTTTTTCAAATTCTCATCTTGAATATAATAAGGATTTGATAAAGTGTCACCAATAAAAAGATGATAATCAGTTGAACCATTTATTTCTAATATCATTTCTGTAATAGCGATACACACCGAATTAATATCTTGACCATATATGCGTTGATGAGGATTGTTTTTTACAACGGCCAACAAAGTTCCCCCAATTCCACAAGTAGGGTCCAGAATCTCATCGTTTGCCTTTATATTAGCCAATTTAACTAATAAGTCATTTATATTCCCTGATGACGTCATACCACTGTACATTCGTTTAAACGTCGTATCAAGGTATTGTTGGATAAACATCGCTACACTGGAACCGTCCAGTTCATTAACCAAATCAACTACTTCCTGATATACTTTTGTAGGCAAATCTTTTATTATTTTCGCGACTATCGGAAGAACTATTTTAAGAATTTCATTCTTTGTTTCTAATATTCTAAACATAGTCCTGCCAAAATTATCCTTCGGCTGATTTTCTATTCCTTTTGCATTTAAATAAGCCACTGAAACAATCAACACACACTTCTCTAAGCCAGATATACTAGAATCTATCTGTGCAGTAGCTCTAACTAATTCGCGATATATCTTTTCCCTTTTTGTCTTCATTGTCCTTAATTTATCCATTCTATAAAAAGAGTATTTTTAATACTCTTTTATTTTGTTTAAAGTAATAAGCAAAAACACTGCTTTCATATATTCATTAAAACGGCTGTACGATAAATAGAGTTGATAGGCATTTTGCCATCAACTCTATTTTTGTATACCATTTATTAATAAAACTATTTTAGAACATCAAAAAGACACCATCCATACCTTTAGATGTTCTACCCTCTACAGCTTCACAATGAAAGGAATTTGAATGATGTCCCTAAGTAATAAGTCTATACGAAACGCTCTTGAAATGAAAGATGAGAATATTATCTTTACTGAAGACTCAAAATTTATGTTAGTTAATGGCATCAAGTCCTTGAAGGATATCGGCAGACGTTTTAACGTCTCCGATAAGACCGTTCAACGTATCAT
>NZ_AZES01000096.1 GCF_001434985.1 Companilactobacillus paralimentarius DSM 13238 = JCM 10415
ACTTGGATTCAATTTATTTTGTCCAAGTGGCTAACTTGTTATTGAAATTTTCGTATCTAATTAATCACAATAAAACAATTCAATAATATAGTATAGTGACGAAAGTTTACGTTTTGGCTAGTTGTGAGCTGTATGAATAAATATTGAATTCAATTGGACTTTCTGTTTGTATGTATTTAGCTATTATAGTAGAAATAGGATTGCCTCAAGCTAATTAAAAATTTTAGTTTACTGGTTCAATCTAAAGGTATTCGAATTACCGATATGTTTTTATGAAGAAAATATCTATGAACGACACACTTCACTGGAAGATTAAGGGCAATAATAGTTAGATACCTGAATTTTAATTATATAATTAAATGGATTATGCAAAGTTTGTTTATATCGTCTGTAAAATAATCCGAATAATACGAATTAATTTATAGGGAACACACGGCCGTCGGGTAACATTGAAGTCCGGAAATATATTAATATTTGTCTTTAAAAAAACCTACAAATTATTTGCATATTTTGGTTGACGTATCGTTCTGTAATTGGTATTCTAATATACGTTGTCTCACAGATTACCAATTAGACCAATTTAAATGATTGAAATTAGTTGTTGACAGAGATGATGAGCAAATGGTATCATAATTAAGTTGTCGCTTGGCGATGACAATTCAACAAGAAATGCTGTTAAATCAATTTTCTTGTTGACATCATATTGTTTAAATGATATGATAATTAAACTATTAAGCTAGTTAATAGCTGGTAGACCTTTGAAAACTGAACAAAGTTTTAACACTAAAATTGTGTAGGCCA
>NZ_AZES01000097.1 GCF_001434985.1 Companilactobacillus paralimentarius DSM 13238 = JCM 10415
TTTATGGTCTAACTGTTAACTTGAACCGCCATCAACTTGATTTGACGAACAGCCGATATTTACCGTGAATAACAACTTTCATTCCTGAAGGAACATTTTCGTAGATCCATTTACAATCGGGAACAGATAGGTGGACACATCCATGAGATGAAGGTTCTCTACCTAAGGTTTTGGCGATTGATTTAACATAAGTTCCTTGTTCGTCAGTTGGTGTTGTGTGAAAAAGATACTCACCATGATTTAAGAAGGAAACGTAGTAGTATGCTCCTAATTTCAAAGGTGCTGTGTAGAAGAAATCGCCACGTTCATTTTGAATATGGTAAGTTCCTCTAGGTGTTGTATCATGTTTCCCGGTTGATGAGTACATCTCATATAGATTGGTTTTGCCGTCTTTGATGTAAACACGTTGTGTCGTGATATCGACATCGATCCACGCTTTAGGATATTTGTACAAATCTGGATATTTCTTTTTTTCAGAGGCACTGTTATATTTAAAATCTTTCAAGTTCACCATGTGCTTGTCATCTTTGACGTTTAATGGTGAGGGAGCCTTTTCCCTTAGTTTCTTCTTAGTCTGCTTCTTTTTGATAACTTGTTGTTGTGCCTCAGCCTGAGTTTTTTTAGTTGAAGTACTCGAAACGTGCCAAACAATTATCCCCAATATTAAAACTGAAAGTGTGGATAAGATAATAGTATAAATCTTCCTACGATTCATTAAATTTTTCCCCAAACATATATAATTATATTTATATTATACATGGCTTGTAGAAAAAAGCACCGTAACTAAATAATACTTTTATGTGACATAATTGTAAGTTTTATGTAAGCAATTTAGATGTACTTATTTTTGTGAATAGATTAAGATGAATTTAACATAACAAAGGGGGAAAGCAATTATGCATATTCCAATTAAACGTTCCAACAATGATAGAGTACTTGCCGGAGTAGTCGGTGGATTAGCTGAACACTTCCAATGGAATTCAACTATTGCTAGAGTATTATGGGTTGTTTTAGCTTTGACACCTTTACCAGGAGTTATCGGTTATTTAGTACTTTGGCTATTAATGGAAAATCCAGAAGATTAAATTAAAGGGGGAGAGTATAGTGCATATTCCAGTTAAAAGATCTAAAGATAATCAAATATTAGGTGGAGTCATTGCCGGATTTTGTGAAAACTTCGATTGGAATCCAGCAATCGGTCGAGTTCTATACGTTATTTTAACTTTAACGCCAGGTTTTCCAGGAATTATCGTCTATTTAATACTTTGGATGCTAATGGAAAAACCAGATATGAATTAAAAGAACTAAATATTAAAGAAAATAGAGATAGGTAATCGTACTTGATTACCTATCTCTATTGTTTTGTATTTATGCTTCTAAACTGAGTACGTCTGCAATAGTGTTAAGAACTCCATCGTGATCATTATCAGTTACGGAAATCATATCAGCTTCTGCTTGAATATGTTTACCACTATTTTTCATGGCAACGCCGATACCAGATTCTTGTAACATTTCCAAGTCATTGCCGTTATCGCCAAAAGAAATGACATTTTCAGTAGAAATATTGTAGTAATCACATAATTCTTTGATACCAGTGGCTTTGTTGATGTGAGCACTGATGATATCAATACTACTAAATCCACTTACGGCGGCGTGAATTGTGTCTCCATAATTATCATTAATATATTTAACCGTAGGGTCGAGTTCTTTGTCGTCAATTCGGATATTCATTTTGAAAATTTTATCGTTAATATCATTCATATCTTCGAGTCGTACGAGATTGTTGATGTAATAATCATTAGTTTGCGGAGAATCGGCGTTGACGTAAGTTCCGTTTTCACCAGAGAAGCAGAGGCTAATAATATTTAAATTACTATTTAGTTCCTTATCAATATCGAATAATTCATCATTATTTAGAGTGTCTTCGTAAATAGTTTTGCCATCAACTAGAATCTGAGCACCATTTTCGGCTACAATGGCATCGATATTATTAGTTTGTTGGAAAATTTGTTCGAGGTGACTATAACTGTTACCACTGGCTACGGAAAATTTAATATTTTGTTGATGCAATTGGTTAATATAATTATTTAAGCGCTGGATATTGTATTCGTGATTAGAATCAAAGAGTGTTCCATCTATATCTGTTGCAATTAATTTTATATTCTTCAAATTAAATTCTCCTAAGTAAGTTTATTTATAATTTATTATAAACCGAAAATTACAAGAACAAGTTAGCCACTTGTCCAAAAAATAAATACGAAATATA
>NZ_AZES01000098.1 GCF_001434985.1 Companilactobacillus paralimentarius DSM 13238 = JCM 10415
TGTTTTTATTTTGTCATTTTTCTAAAGTGGCTAACTTGATTATAAAATTCGCCAATCAATATCCATTAGTTTCGGAGAAATAAAAAAGATCAATATGACGTAATTTCTACGTATATTGATCTTTTTATTATTTTTGAAGCTTCATTCTAATCAATTTGTCGATTTCAGTGACCACTAGAACAATAGCTCCAGCGGCGACTGCTAATCCCCATTCAAGGGAGGTGATAGGTCCAGTTGAGAATATTTTTTGCATAAATGGTGTATAAGTTAAAAATAGTTGTAGTAAGATCATCAAACCAACGAAGACAAAAACTTTTGAATTAGAGAATAGTTCTTTCGATAAAGCTAACTTAGGTGTACGAATATTAAATAGATAGAATATTTTACCAATGATTAACGTATTAACCATTGTTGTACTGGATATTACTTCGCCTACACCTTTGTTATTGAGATAAATATCTATAATCAAACTGACAGCCGCAATTAGAATAGCTACATAAGTCATCTGGAAAATATCATGACGACTCATTAATTTACTACCAGTTTTTCGTGGCTTTCGATTCATAATTCCTTCTTCGGCCGGTTCGAATATTAATGCAAATTGTATCGTAATGGCAGAAACCATGTTTATCCATAGTAACTGCGTTGGTTGAAGAGGAATTTCTTGTTTTGTCAGAATTGCATAGGCAACAATTAAACCTTCAGAGAATGAGATAGGTAATAAGTAAAGAATACTCTTTTTGATATTGTCGAAGATTCGACGACCTTCTTTGATGGCAGATGACATGGTTGCAAAGTTATCATCGGTCAAAATCATATCGGCAGAATCTTTGGCAACATCAGTTCCTTTAATACCCATGGCAACGCCGATATCAGCTCTTTTTAAGGCTGGAGCATCGTTGACACCATCACCAGTCATGGCAGTAACTTTGTTGTTCTTTTGCAATGCTTCAATAATTTCTAATTTATTACTAGGAGTTGTTCTAGCAAAAACTTGATTTTTATCAGCAGCAATAATTTTCTCTTCATCTGATAAAGCATCCCATTGAGTACCAGTAATGGCATGGATCTCATCAGCCAGACCTAATCTCTGACCAATTGATTTAGCTGTGATTGCATTATCACCAGTGATCATTTTAACTTCAACACCGGCACTACGCATAATTTTCAATGATTCAATTACCTCTTCACGAGGAGGATCAATGATGGCGACTAAACCTAAAAAGTTGAGTCCGTCGACAATCATTTCATGAGTGATTTTATTTGTCGTAGCGGGTTCTTTCTCATAACCAACGGCGATGACACGTTTACCTTCTTTAGAAAAACGTTCAACTTTAGCTACCCAATTATCGTAGTTAAAATTAGCATCTTGTTTTTTAGCCATAGCCAAAAGTTTATCTGGAGCACCCTTGACGAAGAGAATGCGTTCATTTTGCTTATTTTTAACTAATTTACCAATGTAGCGGTAATCTGAATCAAATGGTAGGATATCAAATTCTTCGAATTCTTGAGGTTGGTCGTAAGTAAATGCTTTGTGATAAAGCGTTAAAAAGGCTCCATCAGTTGGTTCTCCGTTAATGTGCCACTGACCGTTTTCATGTAACAGATCAGTATCATTAGCGTAGTATCCAGCTTGCAAAAGTAATTTTAATTTTGATGTCATTGACACTGGTTTACCTTGGTCCAGGATTTCACCAGTAGGTTCATACCCGGTTCCGCTGACAGTCAACTCTTGATCATCAATTAGAATATCAGTGACGGTCATTTCATTTTTGGTCAGAGTACCGGTTTTATCGGTTGCTACAACGTCAACCGAACCAAGTGTTTCAACCGCTGGCAAAGTTTTAACAATTGTATTTTGCTTTTTGGCCATATCACTAACGCCTTTAGCTAAGATAACCGAAGTAGTAGCTGGCATACCTTCGGGTATGGCACCAACCATCATGGCAACAACGGCTAGAGCTAGGACCGGTAGAGCATAGGTATCAAAAATCAAACCAATGATAAAAATCAAAGCTGAGGCAGCTACAATGGCATAAGAAACTTTTGTTCCTAAGCCATCGATAATTTGCATCAATGGCGTTTTTCTCTGTTTAACGGTGCTAACTTCTTGAGAAATTTTACCAATTTCAGTGTTGGAAGCTGTTCCAACGACTATTCCGCTACCACTACCGTTAGTTACTGCGGTTGAAGCAAAAGCCATATTAGTTTGTTCAGCCAAAGGAATATTCTCAGCAGTTAAAGCTTCGGCTGTTTTAGCAACAGAATTGGATTCACCAGTTAGAGCAGATTCTTGAATTCTTAAATTATCGGAATCAATAATCCTAAGATCAGCTGGTACATTATCACCAGCTTCTAAGAAAACTGTGTCACCAACAACTAACTCTTCAGCAGGAACGTCTTTTCGCTGTCCGTCACGGTAAACAGTAGCTTCAATTGAAAGCATCTGTTTGATTTTTTCCAAAGCGTCAGAAGCATTAGCCTCTTGGTAGTAACCAATAATAGCGTTGATTACAACTACTAATCCAATAATGATTGAATCAGAATAATGACCCATCAATAAGGTAATTATTACTGAGGCGATTAAAACGTAGATGACTATATTGTTAAATTGGCGTAAAAACATTTTCCATTTAGGGGTTCGATGAGATTCTAGTTTATTAGGACCATTCTCGGTTAAACGTTTTTTAGCTTCTGAAGCGGTTAGTCCTTGTTTAAATTCATTTGTATTATATGTTTCTTTGAGTTTTTCAAAGTCTATTTGATAAGGTTTAGGTTTCAATTTACATCTCCTTGTATGTTAAATTTGGGGTCAAAAAAAGCGCATTGCTTATCAGTAATGTGCTAAAACTCAGCTCCTAATTCGATGCAGGAAATATATAAGACTTGTCTTCAGTTAAAGTTCACTCCTTTAAATATCGTAATCTAAAGATATCAGGTCTCATACATCATGTCAATATTAGAGAAACGATTAAATTATTTTAATAATAGACCGTATGGAGTATACCAATGTCGCAAATGTCTAGTCCATTATTTTTATGTAAACGGTTAATTAGTTTACATTTTGATGTTTTGATATAAAGTTCTTGCAGTATTTAATGTATACCAGTATTATTAGTTTTGTTAAAAATGTTTTGTGTTTATAAGGAGGAAAATAGGAAAATGAAAACCTATCTTCAACGAATGGGTCGATCCCTTCAGTTGCCAGTGGCTGTTTTACCAGCTGCAGCGTTACTAGAAGGTATTGGTCACTGGTTACCACAAAATTGGGGTCTATCTCAATTTCTACAAATTGGTGGTACAGCCATCTTAAGTCAATTGGCATTGTTGTTTGCCATTGGATTATCGATCGGGATGTCTAAGGTCAAAGATGGAGCTTCAGCTATGGCTGGGGTGGTTGCTTACATTGTGCCAGTTTATGTACTTTCACCTAAAAATGTCGCTCTATTAAAGGGAATTAATGTTAAAGATGTCAATCCAGCATTCAATGCGATTGCCGGAAATGTCTTTATTGGTATTGTGGCTGGTTTGATTGCCGCAGCTTTGTTTGATCGTTTCCATGAAACCAAATTACCAATGGCTTTATCATTCTTTAGTGGTAAGAGATTAGTACCTATTTTATCTACTTTAGTAATGTTATTGATTTCAGTTGTTTTACTATTTGTTTGGCCATTTCTATATGATGCTTTGATTAGTTTTGGTAAATTTTTCGTTGGATTAGGAGCTGTCGGAGCCGGATTATTCGGTTTCTTCAATCGTTTATTGATTCCAACTGGATTGCATCAAGCCTTGAATCAAGTATTTGAATTTAATATTGCTGGTATCAATGATATTGGTAATTTCTGGGCCAATAAAGGTACTAAAGGTGTTACCGGAATGTATCTAGCAGGTTATTTCCCTGTTATGATGTTCGGACTTCCTGCAGGTGCTTTAGCTATTTATAAAAATGCATTACCAGAACGTAAGAGGGCTACCGCTGGTTTAATGATGGCCGGTGCTTTTGCTTCATTCTTTACAGGTGTTACTGAACCTTTGGAATTCTCATTTATGTTTGTTGCTTGGCCATTATATGTTATTCATGCTGTTTTGACAGGTCTATCGATGTTCTTTGCTGCATTAATGCATTGGACTGCTGGATTTACCTTCAGTGCTGGACTAGTTGATTATATTTTTAGTTTCCATATGCCAATTGCTAACAAGCCTTATATGCTTTTAGTTCAAGGTATTGTAATGGCGTTTATTTATTACTTTGTATTTGATTTTGCTATCAAGAAATTTAATTTAATGACACCTGGTCGTGAACCGATTGATGTCAATAACACTAGTGATCAAAGTGTAGAAGTCGCTACATCCGATGATGATGATAAGTATATGATCGCTGCTAAAAAAATCTATGCAGGTATCGGTGGTCACGATAATATTAAGGTGATCGATAATTGTACAACACGTTTACGTCTTCAATTGGAAGACACAGGTAAAGCTAATAAATCACAAATTATGAGTGCTAACGTTTCAGGAATCAATGTTTTGGATAAGACTAATATTCAAATTGTTGTTGGTACGGAAGTACAATTTGTCGCCGATGCTTTAAAGAAATTGTATGACAATAATGTTGTTGTATCTGCACCAGCTGCTGCTCAAAAGGCACCAGAACCTAAATCAGAACCAGTTAGTGATGTTAAATCTGGTGAAACGGATACTTTCTATAGTGTTGCTAATGGTGAATTGGAAGATATTGAAAAAGTCTCTGATCCAACTTTTGCTCAAAAGATGTTAGGTGACGGTTATGCAGTCGTTCCAACTGATGGCAAGATTGTTGCGCCAGTTGATGGTACAATTACTACTATTTTCCCTACTAAACATGCATTAGGCATTAAAACTGATAATGGACTAGAAGTATTAGTTCATATGGGAATTGATACCGTTCAATTAAAAGGAGAACCATTTGAAATCAAGGTTTCTGATGGTCAAAAAGTTCAACATGGGGATCAACTTGCTCAGGTTGATCTTAAACAAATTACAGATGCAGGTAAGAAGACAGATATGATGGTAATTATAACCAACATGCCAAGTGTCGCTTACATGAAGTATGGTGTCTTGAATCAAGAAGTTAAGTTAGATAAAGAAGTTGTTAAAGTTACAACTAAATAAAAATGGCTCTTTGTCAAATCGTATTGATGAATAGTTTTTGTATAGAAGACAACCTCATGT
>NZ_AZES01000099.1 GCF_001434985.1 Companilactobacillus paralimentarius DSM 13238 = JCM 10415
ATATTTCGTATTTATTTTTTGGACAAGTGGCTAACTTGTTCTTGTAATTTTCGAATTAAATATAATTTAAATTATTTTACCAAAAGATTGCAATAGTAGGATTAAATATCATGATGTTTTAAGATTAAAACAAGGAGAATTTTCAAACACAAGATATAGTATTTGATGAGTGACCAAACACCATATGTTCCATGTGAAACATTTTAATTCACTTTAAGGTTATTTGATAGAAACGGCCAATCTTAGAAATGGAAATGTTTACACGGCATTAGATAATTTACATGCCACATCGTAGTTACGGCCAGGTGGAGGTCTATTTGGTATTAATGAAGATATGGTCGGCATTAAGAAGTTGTTAAATAAATAAATCTCGTCTCTTAATTGAGATGGGATTTATTTGAGTGATAGCCAGCTGTGACCGCCAGTTTATCATAATTTTTTTGAAGATAATTATAGGTCTGGGTACGATCCGTTAAGTTCATTTCGGCAATTTTGAAAGGGTCCTCTAAAGGAAAATCATGATCCTTTAATAACTTGACGTAATCAAAATAATGCTGCAATGAATTATCAACCATACCTAATTTAATAGACTCTTTTGTTTCTATATAAATTAAGAGGTAGTACATATTAGTTGGAACGGAACTGACAGAACCTAAAAGACGGAGAATGCCAAACTGGATAAATTTAATTTCATTAAAAGGAATATCCAGAACGGTTTTTTCTACATCGCAGATGTGAATGTCATTATCAATGTGAACATTCAATTTGTAGGTCATGCCAACAATCTCATTGGAGTACTTATAGATGGTATCACGTAAGGGTTGACTGTTGTTGAGTCTAACTTTGAATATTTTATTTTTGACGTTAAGGTCATCTTTGTAAAAGTTATTAGAAGCTAAAATTTTTGAATCGACTGTATGCATAAATAACACCTCTTTAGATTCAAACTTGTGAACGTTTTCATTATACTACTAATAATTATAAACGTATCATTTTGTAAATTGGCAAATAAACGATATAGTAATAAATCGATAGAGATTGCGTCTAAAGGCTATTCTGAATAGGGATGTGCTATATTTAATTTGATTAATTGGAAACATTAAGGGGAAGATTTTATGAGTTTAATGGTTTCGACATTTATTTTGATATTGGCATCGGTTGTTAGTATCTTTTTGGCTCAAGTTTTTTCGAAAATATCGGTCAATTATATCAGTATGATCATTGGTGCCCTGATTTTCTTTATTCCTATCATGGGTAAGAACGTAATGACTTTTAATTCTGATATTTTTATTGGTTTGATTGTTGCACCATTGTTATTCTTTGAGGGTCAGGCAACGCGATTGAATGCAGTTGGGAAAGAATTGAAACACATTATTCAGACAACTGTTTTTTTGGTCGTTATTTGTATGATTTTGGCTGGCTTTGGTGTTTGGGAAATTGCCGGAGTCAGTTTGCCTCTAGCTTTTATTTTGGCTGCTATTAGTACACCAACTGATGCTACGGCAATGGAGTCGGTCACAAACGGATTGAAGATGCCAAAAAATGAAGGAACCTTTTTAAAAATGGAATCGTTATTCAATGATGCTTCCGGAATTATTCTCCTTAATATGGCAATTCTTTGGTACATCAATGGTTACATTAATTATGGTGAAACCTTGGAGGACTTTTTTATTTCGGCCGGAGGTGGTGTTCTGTTTGGCTTTGCGGCAGCGTGGATCATGGTTTTGTTTCGACAGATTCTTTTAAGAAGTTCGTATAATTCTCTGAATGCACAGAGTTTGATCTATATTCTGACACCATTTGTTTTGTATTACGCAGCCGAAGAAATTCATGTTTCGGGAATCATTGCCGTAGTTTGTGCTGGTTTAGTTCACAATGCTGAAGCACAAAGAAGCCGTTTGATCAATGCTCCCCAGGTTCATTTAGGATTCGATTTAGTTTCAATGATCACTGAAATTTTTAATAGTACGGTTTTCGTAATTTTAGGATATATGTTTACTAAGATCATTTCTGAGGAGAAGTTTACAAATGCCTCGTTGACTTGGATCATGATTGGTTTAACACTTTATTTGGTTAACGTTTTGGCCCGATATCTTTACGGTCGCTTACGATTAGATTTTAACAATAAGTCGTCGTGGATCTTTGCTTTAGGTGGAGTTCATGGAGCTGTTACTTTAGCTTTGGCCTACACGTTAGCTGAATATCACGTAACCAGCGCTGATTTCAATTTAGTTCTAATGTCAGAAAGTGTTCTTATCATCTTGAGTTTAATAGTACCGACGATTGCCTTTCGTTTCTTATTGAAGAAAGACGTAACAGATGATGATGCAGAAAAAGAAGTCGACAAAATTAGAGTAGAGATGGTCCATCGAGCTATTGATTCAGTTAATAAAATGTATTTACCCGATAATGTTAAAAAGTCAGTTATCTTTGACTTGATGGCACAAAAACAGCGCACGAGAACCAGAGATTTTGTCAAAGCCTGGGTTGATGTCGTGCGCCATCCAGAGTTTACTGGAGCAGAAAAAGAATTGGAAATGCGTGCCTTTATGAATGCTTTCGTACAAGAGCGAGAGTATTTAGATATGATTTCGCAAAGTGAGGTAAAGTATCAGAACTATGTTTTCGAACTTTACAATGAAATCCTTTTGGCTGAAACTTTGGTAATTGGACCAACTGTCTCAGAAGATGAAGAATAAACAGATTAAGTTAGTTCCTTTTTACCAACGATAAATGTAAACTTATAAAGCAAGAATTGAAGACTGGGAGGGAATTATCATAGACAAGAAATCTTTGAGACAACAACAAATTCAGAAATTAAAAGCCAATCAGGCTAAGACTAAGGTTGAAGGTGCTAAGTTATTGCAGAAGTTAATGGCAACAACTGAATGGCAAAATGCTAAAAGTATTGCGACGACTGTCAGCAGTCCAATTGAGGTACCAACACCAATTATTGTGGAAGCAGCTCGTAAAGAAGGTAAAAAAGTTTATTTACCTAAGACAATGCCTCACCGTCAAATGGCCTTTTTACCATTTGCTAGTCGTGAAGACTTGATTACTAGCAAGTTTGGAATTCCTGAACCAGCCTATGATGAGACATTAGTTAATCAGGAACCGGATTTAGTGATTGTTCCCGGATTAGCTTTTGCAGAAGATTCAAATTATCGCGTAGGTTTTGGTGGTGGTTATTATGACCGCTTCTTAGCCCAGTATTCTGGCTCTACAGTAGCCTTAGTACCTTCAGCAATGCATTTTGCTACAGCTGATTGGGAAATTGAAGACTATGATGTTAAGATTCAAAAATTAATTTTGGTAGATTAAATTTTAAAAGAGTTCACTATGTATGATTCTATAGTGAACTCTTTTTTAGGAGAATTTTGGATTGAATTTTTGAAAGAGATTCTCCTTTTTAGTTAAGGTGAGAAGAACTCTCTGTTGATCATAAACGTCGACACCTTGATAAGTGAATACTCTAATCAAAGTTAGAAGATTTTTTTCGAGAGATACATTGAGATCTATGGATAATTCTTGATTATTTTTCAGGGTACAAATTAATTGAAGAATATCTGGATTGATGTCGAATGGACCAGTACGGGGTCTTGTACGATAAATAATGTTAATGTGATCGATATCTTGATATGAAATTGTTCGTTGAGTGAGGGGAATTATGTGGAGCAGTTGAGTAAGTTTAGTAGTGCTGGAAGAACTGAATGCATTTATTTTGAGACCATCCCTATTAATTAACCAATAATCGTTAAAACAACTAGGCAATGTTACGAATAGGCCGATTAATAGTACTAATAAAAATACCCAGAAAGGTTGATAGCCAAAGCCCGTGAATAGAAGACTAACAAAAATAATGAAGATAATAGAAAATATTACTCGTCTTAATTTGATTGGTTGACCGAATTGAAAATCGTCGGCTACTACTGGTGGGGTCAAATTGATCTTTTGTTTAGGAAATTGGATAATTTTTTGAGCCAAGGATTCATTAGGGTAAAATTGCTTGTTCTCAATTAATTCAACTTTAGCGATAGAAATACCTAGTCGATTGGATAATTCTTGATTGGAAAAACCAGATGTCTTTAAAATTTCACCGTAATCTATTAACATAATGAATCCCTCCAGACTAATCGAAATGTTTATATCTGTAAGCATAAATTAGAACAATAGAAAAAATGATTAACCAGACTATCAAAAGACCAACGTCAAATAAATTCCAAGTGAATCTATGCTTGAGTAAACTCTGATTAATAAATTTGGCGATTACTCCTGAGTATAGAAAATCGGATATAGTGGAGATAGTCTTGTTAAAACCTTTAAACATAGGAATAAAAGTGAAAATAACGGTTGGTAATAAACTTAAAACACCAGCACTGGTTTGATTGTGAGAAAAAATTCCAACTGTGAAACCTACTAAGATACTGATGATAGTACAGATAATAGTGATAACTAAATAATTAATGATAGATACTTGTTGCCAAGAAGTACCGCTTAAAGGCACGAGAATAATACTTACTAAGGTAAGAATTAAAAGTGAAGGCAGCAAACTACCAATGAAATATTCAGTAGCATTGACTGATGAAGTCATTAAAACCCTTAGAGTGTGATGTTCTTTTTCTTCAGCAATCGGATAAGAGCCAAACATGATTCCACCCATTGTTATGTTTAGGATAATCCCCATATTTAAAGTTAGGGCTCTGAGAGAGGGTAAATTAGATGGGAAAAAATTTTTAAAAGCGATAACGTATCCGATTGCCATCAATGGTGCCATGAGTAATGAAAAGTTTTTCAAAATTAGTTGTAATCTCAAGATAAAAATTGCGTTTATTTTTCGCATTGATATATTCATTTTAGTTTTCTCCCCGTCACTTCTAAAAAACGTCTTCTAAAGTTGGCTCGCAGGAATGAATAGTCTGTAGTTCACCGTTTTCCATCCACCAATTGATCTTCTGCCGTGTTTCATCGGAATCAGTTAATTTCAGTGCGGTATTATTTTTTAAAAGAATTTTGTATTGGATTTTTTTGTTGTACTTCAAACTTAAGGCTTGTGGAGATCCTATTTCAGCAATCTTTCCATTGTTTAGAAGTGCTACTCGATCACAAAGTTTAGCAGCCTCATTCATATTGTGTGTAGTTAGAAAAACGGTAGTACCGAAATGTTTTAATTCTAAAATCAATTGATGAATTTTTTGAGTTGTACCGGGATCAATACCGTTTTTCGGTTCGTCCAGAAAAAGTATTTGAGGACGATTGAGGATGGCTCGTGCCAAAATTAATCTTTGTTTCATACCTTGTGAGAATTTTTTGACTAATTTTTTTCTATCATTATATAGATTGACTCGTTTTAACAAAGAATCAATGCTCATTTTATCAACGTTAAAGATACGAGCAAAGGTTCTTAAATTGTCATAGGCAGAGAGATTTTCATATAAACCACTATCATGCGTTACGACACCGATATGCTTGTAAATATCTTCTTTAAAGAAGCGACTATTATTTCCGAGAACACTAGCGATACCTGAGTTTGCAACGAGCTGACCTGTAAGTATTTTAATAGTTGTTGTTTTACCAGCCCCAGAAGGACCTAAGAAGCCAAAAATTTCGCCATTTTGGATTGAAAAATCGAGATTTTTTAAAGCCGCTTGGCCGCCGAAGTTTTTATAGAGATGTTTAACTTCTATTATTGGTACGGTTACCATATTGTTTCCTCCCTTGTTTTTACAACCATAGAATACAAGGAAAGAATAAATAAATGTTCAAAAATTAGCGAGTTGTGGAAGAAACAAGCTGAATTGTACCTACGTTATTGAAGTAGGTCCTTGAGTTCATCTAATTTAGCTCGAGATAAGGGAAGCGTTTCTTTACTATTTTTCAAAATCAGAGTGTAGCTATTTTTGGAATAGCTAATTAATTCGGAAATACGTTGCAAATTGACGAGATAGGAACGGTGGCATCTGAAAAAACCAAAATGAAGCAGTTTCTTTTCAAGTTCGTCCATTGTTAATGAGGAAGGGAAATACTCGGAATTGATGGAAAAATTGCTGACACCATTGATGCTTTCGATGAAGTCGATTTCGTTAGGACTGAAGAAAATTGTTTTATCGTCAAGATGACTGGAGAGACGGAAGATATTTTGTGGCTTAGAGGAATCTTTATCTAGTTCTAAATCAACTTTCTCTAATTGGTGGTCGATACATTGATATATGGTAGAACTCAATTGTAGGAGTTCCTCCATATATGATGAAATAACGATAACAGTTGATTTCTGACGAACGACTTCTAAGGCTTTGAGATAAGATTTGACTCCTTCGTTTGATAAGTCTCGCAGGGGACTTTCAATAAAAACTAAGTCTGGTTTTGAAAGAGCAATTCGAAAAAGGTGCAGTCTCTCAAGCTGATCTGTGGAAAGAGCGTTAGTTTTCATTGTCAAATTATCACCTAAAAAAAATTGAGGTGCTAGCTTCTTTATGTCGACGTGTTGATCGGCTATACGATTAAAGAATTGGAGATAGCTTTTAACAGTTATTTTTTGATAAATTCCATCGTTATAACGCTTAGTTGAGATATTTTGGGTGTGACTGATGATTGAGCCAGCACTTGGCAGGGTATTTTGTTCCAATAAATCAAAGAAAACGCTTGATTCAGTGTGAGACATCTTTAAACCAATGTTTTCTTTTGAATTGATTTTTAAAGAAATATTATTGAAGATACTTTGATTCTTGATCTGCTTAGTAACATTTTCGAATTCAATTAAATTCATTTCCTGCTCCACAATTGAGATTTTAATAACAATTTAATTTTAACAAAGACTGTCCCTTTTAGTTGGCTTTCATACAAAGAGTTGTTAAATTATATTTTGAAATTCAATTTCTTGTACTCAAAGCATAATGTATATATGATTTGAATTTATAGAATAATAAACCATTATACAAAGGTGATGATAGTTATTAATTGGCAAGAAGAGTGGGCATATAATAAATATTGGGTGATGTCAAAATCTCAAAAGGCGTATGATCAAATTCGATTGATGGCTAAAAACAATGAATGGTCTAAAGCTAAGGAAACAGAGCTTGAAAGAATTATAAAATCTTTAGAAAATGTTGAACCCACAAAGAAAACATTAACCAATGTTTATCAACACATTTGGGGTTACTTTAAAAAAATATGTACTGATTCTGAAAGAAAAGAATATGTTAAATTGATTGCATCTTTAGAACCAGAAGATGACCAATTGGGGCTTTTCCTAAGAGATCTGACTTATAAGTATCAAATAAAGTATCTTATGCAATCAAGAATAATAAGAGAATTGGAAAAATAATAACATGAGATTATGGCATGAAGAGTTAATTTCAAAATTACCTAGACAACAATTACTGGGCCAACATAGAGAAGTTGCAGCTCTTAGGGGTAACGGCTGGGGTAAAAAGCATTTTACGGTGGACTATGTTTTTAAGTATTCTCCTTATAAGCTATATCAGTTTCACCTGTTGGTCATGAATGAGATGATTAGTCGTGGATATAGACCTAATGATAATTGGTTTGATCCGAATTATAGAGGAATACATTGTGAGCCATATAATAAATTGGAAAAAATACCCAATACATGTCCCATATATCCTGAACATAATGATGCATATTTAAAAGAGTGTGTTGATAATTTGAAGGCAAAAGGGATTTCTATTCAGCGAAATTATCTAAGGTGATAGTTAATTTTAAATTTAATTAAATAATGGTAGATTGTAAGATTAAATAGAATTCTACCCAGACGAAAAATTTGGATAGAA